>DASYWW010000015.1 GCA_035935655.1 Candidatus Bathyarchaeia archaeon | reverse complement strand
AGCTCTCGCAGGACGATTATCAGAGATAATCTTACAGGACGGCCTGGACGTTCCTCCTGAATGCGTGTGAGGTTGTAGAGACTAGTGGATCCTTCTGCTTTGATGAGCGAATCCGCCTCGTCGAGAGTGAGGATGATGTGGAGGTTCTTGTCCTCTAGCTGGTCCAGAAGTATGTGGAGTAGTTCTTCGCTCGAGAAGCCTCGTTGTGGGAACTGGGGCGTGAACGTCTGGAGGACCCGTTTGAGGATCATGAAGAGACTTCCACGGTACTCGCGGCAGTTCACGTGGATGTACTGGAGATTGAGTTTCAGAGTCTTAGCGGTGCGCTGGATATCGGTCCCGAACCGCTGGGTCAGAACTGTCTTGCCGGTTCCGATGTCTCCGGTTATGAGGACTTTGGGGCTGGTTGTTCCGGGTTTGTCGATGACTGATCGGAAGAGTTCGGCGAGGAATCGCAGCTGGTTTTCACGGTGGGGTAGGCGTGGTGGGAGCCATTCGAGGCTGAGAGGGCTTTCGTCTTTGAATATGGTGGGTCGTGAGAGAGCGTCCCGTACTATTTGTGAGGGGGCTGATAGGCTGGTTTTCTCGATCATTGGGAATACTTACACCTGAAAGCTCTCAAACTATACTGATGAACGTATAAGATGAGCAGAGGTGGATAAAAGTAATCATCTACGCGAGAGACGACTCGCCCACAGTTTTGCCGACCTAGGACATTTATTTCCGGACAAATGCTTGTCAGGATGTAGAAGCAACGTCTCCAAATGAAATGAGCCCGGCAAGACACTAAGAAAGAAAGGAAACGTAAGTTCGCAACATTTTACACTATCATTTTCCTGATAGCCTTCGTCAACACGTTTCCCCAGTCCTCTTTCAATTTCCAAATGACAACGTTGGGAATAAGTGTCTTGATTTTCCTGAGCTTGAATGGAAAGTGCGTCTCAAGTATCATGTTGCGTTCTGAACCTTCAATATCGATCTTAATCGAGTCCACAAGCGCTTGAACTATCACTACTCGATGATCATTTCCGAAATTCTTCTTAAGCAGCTCCACCGCTTTTGGACTGGATTCGATGCAGATCACTCTTTTCGCTCCATGATTAAGGTAGAAGAAGGCAGTTTCTCCGCAACCAGCCCCGACGTCAAGGACTGTGCCTTCTACTGGCAAGTACCAGTCATGCCAACCTTCCAGCTCTTGTTCAACCATTAATCGGTGGTCTTGATCGAGCTCAATTTCCCTGAAATCCTGAATTGAACACATAGTCGCTCCTCATTGCGACGATTCTCGGATACACTTGTCCATTACTCTTTCCCATCGGAGCACGTTGCTGAGCTACATTTTTCCCCTCAACAACTCCCCAGCTGAGCATCTTAGTCGCTTAATAGGAGCGTAGACCGTGGGCTCTCTCCACAGCTTCACGCTATAGTTCAGGCAGGCCGTTATTCCGTTTCGTCTTGAAATATCGCATAGATAGTTGTGTTCACATCCATATTCGGGGGTCCAGTCGGATGGAAGTCCATAGCCCCCCCTCTCCCACACAATTCTTGGATATATGTAGCAAGCCCCGACCGCTTTGACTTTCCGCAGCCCGATGATTTGTCTTGCTTGTTCGAATTTTTTTCTACCGTATAGTCGTATAGTTGCTTCTGGCGTAGTCCAAGTATCCCAAAAGTGAACGAAAGGGCGAATTCTTGTCTTGTTCAGAGCCCAGGTGGAAGCTCCCATGATGCAGGGGTCTTTCTGACTAGCAGATGTATAATCGGAAATGAGCTGCTTTGCTTGATCCAAGAATCGAAGGTAGTAACTGTCAATCATGAGCACGTGTTCTGTCGCGGGGAACGTCTCTAGTGCACCCCTGACAGCATCGTTTCGTCGAGATGCGAGATACTGCACTCTCTCGCGGGTTTTCTCCCTGCCAAAAGGCTTCCAATTATCCGTGTAACAGAAGAATGGTACTGATGAGATCCCCCAGCGTTCTATTTGTTTGCTTATGCATACCGCAGTCAGAGTTTCTTGCATCTAGCCGTTTCACATTCAAGTAACGTTTGTTTCGCTTCGTGATCCTGCTATTCTTCCTTGAGAGCGACTTATATCGAAGGCCATGGGTAGAAGATTATTAGTCTCTCCATTGGATATCCCTGAAAGGTCTGGTTGTTGACTTTAGAGGATCTCGCGAAGAAGACCTCTCATGAACGAAAAGGGGTTCCGCCGATGACGAAGGATGAAGTTGGAAGATACTTGCTTGACCTCCCTGGGTGGATCATGATTGAGAGTTCCATAGAGAAGGAATTCACCTTCAAGTCCTATTTACGAGGTTTGGATTTTGCCTATTCCGTAGGAAAGATAGCTGAGGAACAAGATCATCATCCCGACATTCTGATCAAATGGAGACGGGTGAAGCTAACGTTGTCTACTCACTCTGTCAAAGGACTGAGTGAAAATGACTTCATAGTGGCTGCAAAATCCGAACTAAAATACCGAGAGTTTGGCCTCGGTTGAGGCGTGGGTTGCTCCGTATCTCTGTCGAACAGTGTTCTGTTCTTCAGTCGATCTTGCTTCTGAAGATGCCCCTTTTCCACACAACCACCCCAACTGCAAGGGCTCCGGTTAGGGCGACCGCGGTGGTGGTCAAGGCCGGTCCTTGAGCACTCAGCCAAGTTGGTTTCACCTCAAAAGTCGTCAGTGCCGACGCGTCTTGCACATTTGATACGTGAGCTCTTGCAACGACAGCATACGTTCCGACAGCTCCATTCGTTGGAATCCTATATGAAGAACGGAACATTCCGCTGCCGATATAGGTAGCTGTGAGGGAGACATTGGATCCATCGGGTCTCGTTAGCGTAAGTTGCAATCGAAGGGTTGTGAAGTTGAGGGGAGCCCCGCTGATGGTGGCTAGTGTGTATATTGAGGCGGTGTCCCCTGGAAAATAGAGCGTCCCCACATCTACGTTGATCGACAATGTGTCGATGCGAGTGACGGTGAAATTTGCGATAACCGAGATCTTGCTGAATGGGTCAACCGTCTTGACTAGGTGAGGTCCAGGTTGAGCCTCAGGGACATTGAAGGTGAAACTGAAGGATCCGTTTGTGGGACTTGCAATCCCTAGAAATACATCGTCGAATGTCACCTCAACCTGAATGGACGGGATCCCAGACCCTTGCACTAGGACTTGTGTTCCAATCGGCCCGCTGCCTGGATTTAGGTGGATTGAGGAAACGATGAAGAACCCGCCGAAAACCACTCCTGCAGGGTTCCCGGCATAGTTGCTCGGGCAGCAGAGTCCGAAAGGTCCGTTTTCTGCGCGAACTGTTAGGATATTAGTTCCGGTCTTCAGGAACGGCGATAGATCGAAAGCTGTCAAGGAGCTCTGAGCCAGCACGGCTGCCGAATAATCTGATATGCTTCCTATGTTCCCAACGACGTGCCCGTTGACGCTTACCTCTGCAAAATCATCAGCTGAAATCGAAATCGATCCAAACACTTTGGTTCCGTTCAATTGAAAGGTTTTGGAGAAGAAGAACTGGTTGAATTCTGCTGGTGTTGTCGTTCCGTTTATGTCGGGTGCCCACATCCAATGCGCGCCCTGAACGGAGGATAGGTCTGCAGTCCATCCACCGGTGGTGTGTCCATAGATCGTTGCTCCAATGGGGCAGGGTGAAGGGATAGAGGTTGTCAAACACACTAGCTGAGCAAAACCAAGAGATGTCGCCGATCCTGAAGCCGGGTCGGCGTTATAGACCTGCCAACTCGTATCTGATACGAACTTGACCGCTCCAGAAGCTCCAGAGGAGCTTGCATGAGGAATCAGGAATGGCAGCACTAGCGTAATCAAGAAAACAGAAACTATTATGGACGTAATCTCGAATTTTCTCATAGGCCGACCGGCCAACAGTTCGTAAGTCTATAGCGGATTAAAGCCTTCCGAAAACTAGGATAGAAGTGTTCGGTGAAAATATACCTCGCGGGGTAGATTCCAACCGTAGGGAATCCCGTGATATCTGGGCATGTTTGGTGCTGGAGACTTTTCCAAAACCGCGGTCGGGTCGTCGCCAAGCAAGTCAATTGCAATACGGTTTCCGATAACCCATTCCTATCATTGGAGTGGCGGGTATCTGTAGGAACGGCTCAAGGCACGATCCCTTTGCGCCTATCTTCGCGTCTTCAGGGCTTCTTCTACAGCCTTGAGTCGGTTTTCGATGGCTGTGAGACGGTCCAAGATTTCCTTTAGGGTTCGAATGCTGTCGTCGTTTCTCGGTACATACTGGTTCGAGGGCCTCAGGGGTGATGGGATCGGTTCAATCGGCGTAGGATGAAGCGGGTCAAACGGTCGTCTGGGTTCCATTTGATCCTCCCTTGTCTGCTAGAGGCTTTTGATAGTTTCTGTTCGGATCGTTAGAAACAACCAGTAGACGTGCCGCGTGGAGACAGCTACCCAAAGTATTTGCGGACCATCTTGACCCCGACGTCGCTAGCGGCCCATTTTTCGCCATTGAACTTGACCGCTCCTAGCCTCTCAAGATTGGCTAGATGTTCCCCGAGTTTCTCTGCAGGGAATCCTTTCTCTTTGTGTCCCGGGTAGACATCGCCGAGCGCCTTCGCGACCTCCTTCGCACTCTTCGGGGTCTCACAGATTCTGACGATCTGAATGTTCACTTCGGTTGTTGTGAGTATCCTGAAGATTTCTTCTTCTGACAAGCGGGGTTTTGTCAAGCTGAAGCTGACCGCTCCGGACGCTTGTGATGGCCCGGTTTTCGGCCCGTGTCTTCTGCGTCGGATAACTCTGTAGCCGATTGCTCCCCACGTCGCGGCAAGTAGCGACCAGAGAAAAGTTGTGTTTACAAGAAGCCCGGTGATATCTTCGAATTGTAATGTCACTATCATTTTTCTATCTCACTCTGTGCAGTGCTGCCATCTCTATTCCTGCTGGACCCACCCGGTAGGCGTAGACTTTCATGTCGCCCAGTGCTCCGGGCATTTTCAATACTCGCATCTTTCTTGCATAATCTTCGCCGCCGAATGGTTCCGTTGACAAGTCAACAACGCCATCGCTCAAGTGCTGAACGGTGTTCTCAATATGTTCGGTGTGAATCCCCTTAGACGCTAGCAACAACGCGAGCCCACCGGTGGATCTAACGTGATTCTGCAAGATCTTCAATGTCTGCTCCACTGCTGGAAAGGGTGCAGAACGGATGATGTCGCTCAGACTATCAATCACTACAGTCGTGGTGCCTAGAGGAGTGATGACCCGTGGAAACTCTTTGGCCAGTAGGTTAGCTGGGCCAATGTCCCAGGAGACCTCTCCTGAGATCTTTTCTTTCTTCATGCTGAAGCTGTCGATGAACCACATTTTTCTCTTCTCGAAGTAACTGTCAAGGTTCCAGCCGAATACCGTCATCTCGGCGACAACATCCTCCCATGATCTACCTGTTGTGAAATAGACTGCCGGCCTTCCTTCTCTCAGGCCTTGGTAGAGAATCTGCTCGGCGCAGGTGGTCATTCCAGAATCGGCTTCGCCGAGGAACGTGATTATGCTGCCTGAAGGTAGGCCGCCGATCGACTCGTCGAATGCTCCGATACCGCTTCTAATATTCGCCATCTTTTTTTCTACCCTGAATGGTGCCCCTGTTGGTCCTGTCTGTTCCGGTACTGGTCCGGGTACCCTTGCTGGTATCCTGATTGGTCGGGGGCTGATTGTTCCACTTGAACCCCTTGTTCCACTACCCCTGCCGCTTGGGATACTGGGATGTTACCTGTCACGACTTCTTCGGAGCTCGTACTACCGCCGGCTTCGGCGCTTTCTCCCGCTATTGCTGTGGAGGCGCCTGCGGCCGTGGCTGACGCTTCGAACACCGACCGGTCCCTTGATGACTATGCCATCAGGTCCGATAGCGAAGGCGTAATCGTTCAGGCTGTGGCTTGTTCCCCGCATCTTCCGGACGAACAGCTTCCGAATTGGCGAGCTCTGGCGGACGAGCGACAAGACCATCACTCCGGTAGCGAGGAATTCCTCGATACCATAGCGACTGATCAGTCCGGACCCCTCGACGATTTCAGTGGTCATCAGTGTTGTGCATCCAACGTCTTTCAGTAGGAGTCCTACTTCGAGGAATATTTCTCGTAGAGTGTTCAGGTCGGTTACGCGGAAGCCGAATCCTGGAAGAGAGTCAACAACTAGTCTTGTTGCTCCTAGTTGTTCGACTAGTATTTTGACCTCGGAGAGTTTTGATCGTAGGTTGTAGAGGATTGATTGGAGGCTTTCTTGTTCTGTGACTTCTGATTCGACGCGTTGGTAGACGGCGTCTACCATGCCGATTTTTTTCTCGTTTTCTAGTTTCTTGAAGTCCCATCCGAAGCGTAGCATGTTGGCTTTGAATTCGGAGGGTGGTTCTTCGGTGCTGACGTAGACTCCTGGTTCGCTGAACTTTGTGGCTCCTTTGTAGAGGTATTGTCCGCAGCATATTGTCTTCCCGCATCCCGCTCCTCCCGCTAGAAGGACTCGGGCGCCTTTGGGGAAGCCGCCTTCGAGAACGTGGTCCAGGCCTGGTATCCCAGTATGGACTCTTTCGATCGCGGTTTCCATAATGGACCGAGGCTAGGGCGGTTGTGAGCTACCATAAGGCTACAGTAACCCTGTGGCCAATCCACAGGTTACACCACAGATCATTTCTCGACGAGACCCCTGAACGAGGGTCAGGCGTTTAACAGGCCGCCCGCGCGGTCAATCATAAGGGATTGGCCGAATGCGCTCTCAGGGCGGAATAGCAAGGGCATGCAGCCGCGCGCAGAGTTCCCAAGTCTAAGACTGGACTTCTAAGTAAGCTTGCTTTTCTCCAGCAATTCTTTTCGTGCAACTTTTCTTTTCCGCTCAACTATTTTTTCTCCTAAGCATTATGCGATTTCGCTGGGGCGGGTCGGTTTTTCCCGTCCGCGCTCTTCACGGGGGGGAGAAATGGCAACCATGATCTCTAGATAACGAGGCCGGACGTAGCAGTTAAGCCGGTTTAAGGAGCAGTTTTTCATCCGCCGGTTTTGGTTCAAGGTAGAAAAACGTCCAACCCCCGGAACCGATAGGCATCGCAAAGACGTTAAACGTCCGACAACGACATATCCATACGTTTCTCAACGCGATCAACAAGAAAGCCCTCGATCCCACCAGGGGGTCTGTTTTTCCCGCGCTCCGCCCTTCGTGAAAACGCCTGGGAAGCCACGTTGAATGGTCGGTCCCTGTACAGTCTTCCTTCGTGAGATCGGCCCCGAGCCCATTGTCTCGCCAGATTGCCAGCTATCGAAGAAAACTGGATCTTCACGCACGGTCAACCGACTAGAGAAAGGAGTCTGCAACTCTCCGAAACCTGCGTCTCGAAGCCCTGGCCTGCTGGCCGGCTTTGAATTAGGACGCCATGAAGAGGATGATGCTGATGACTCTTTGACTTTTCCTCCTCCGGGAAACAAGTAATTTCCTTCTCGGTTCCCCAAAGGGTTTTTAGCTTGAGGGCTGGGGCTCCTCGAAGCTTTCGGTGAAAAAGAGTGCCGGGACGAGGATACTCAGTTACGGGCTTGGACCCAGACCGTACTGTGAAGTGTTCTGGCCGTCAACTTCGAATATCTCCGAAAGCATCCGTAGAGCTCTGTCGAACGATTAGGGGAATGAAGCTTCCTGATGCGAAAAGGCTTCTTGAACGCGTCGTCGAGTTGAAACAGGCAGTCGCCTACCGTCGATTTCACAAAGAAGTCCCTCACCGGCGACAGCTGAACGAGCATTTCTATGCAGGCCGTTTTCCGCAGAAAGCCGCCGGCCGACTCTTCAAACTCTTAGAGGAATTGGAGGCGAACGCCGAGTACCGTAATCTTGATACGGAAAGGCTCAAGATAATTCATGCGGCCGCGCAGCGGGCGACAAAGGTTCCCAAGAGAAACCCGCGAGCCTTCGGTCGATCCGATCTTTTGCAGGGAACGATGACGCACATCGAACTTGTCGGCTACGAGCTGGAATAATTCTTGTCAGTTACCAAGTATTTTGTCAAAGACGTTTCTCGACGCCTCGAAATTGACGAGCACCTCGCGCTGGAATTGAAACGCGCCGGGTACAGCCACGTCGAGCTGACAAAGAGCCCAGTCGGCACGAGAGTCGTCATATACGCCGCTAAACCCGGAATGGTCATTGGCCGAAGAGGCCAGAGTATTCGAGATTTGACAAAAGTTCTCGAAGAAAAATTCCATATTGAAAATCCCCAGCTTTCTGTCGCGAATATTGACGTTCCAGAACAGGACCCCAAGGTCGTCGCGTCCCAGGTTTCCCAGGCTCTCCAGCGAGGCGTACACTTCCGTCGCGCAGCCTACTGGGCCATTCAGAGAGTAATGGAATCACAAGCACTCGGGGTCGAGATCACCATCCGAGGAAAGCTAACAACAGAACGATCACGGTTCGAGAAGTTTAAGGCCGGCTACCTTCCCAGAGTCGGAGATCCCGTGCTGAAGAGTGTGAAGACGGCGGTCGCCGATGTTCAGTTGAAACAGGGCCTTTTCGGAATCAACGTTCGCATCCTACCCCCACAGATGAACTACATCGACAAGCCGATCATGCTGACACCACCTGCAGAGACAACGCCCCAACCCGCCACGCCAGCGAAGCAAATCGAACCGACAGTCGCCCCAGAAGTTGTGGTCGAGGAGAAGACCACGGCCGGGGATGTTGCCGTTGTCGTAGAGGACAAGGAGGAAAAGGAAACTGGCGATTCTGAGAAAGCGTGAGCTCAATCAGATGCTCCCCGAAGAGCGGCGAAAGAAGGTAACGGAGTTGCGAGCAGAGCTGACGAACATTCGCACATCGGTGAAGTCAGGTGGAACAGTCGACAACCCGGCGCGAATACGCGAGCTCCGCAAGACGATCGCGCGCTTGTTGACAGCTGAAAACTCGCCCACGAAACCATCACCGGAGGCGGCGTAAATCGTGATCACACCTCAGAATATTACTGCCCACGAATGGATCGGGCTCAAGGTCAAAATTGCAAAATCCACGGACCCAACCATCCAAGGACTAGAGGGCGTTGTGCGAGACGAGACGATGAACACATTCACCATAGAATCCAAGGGAAAAATCCGACAGGTCCAGAAACAAAAAACAACCTTCCGAGCTGAGCTGCCTACCGAGAAGGTGGAAATCGATGGATCTCTCCTGAGATTTCGGCCTGAGGATAGAGTGAAGAAGGGGCTGCGGAAATGGTAGTCAGAAATACCGGGCTCGACGTCAAGCCTCCGAAAACGGGATGCAACGATCCACTGTGTCCGTTCCACGGACACCTCTCGGTCAGAGGAAGAGTCTTCGAAGGGACAGTCGCGGGCTCACGATCCCCCAAGACAGTCTCGGTCGAACGAGCTTACCTACACTACTATACAAAATACAGCAGATACGAAAGACGAAGAAGCAAAACACTCGCCCACAATCCGCCTTGCATCTCGGCTGCAGAAGGAGACAAGGTCACCATTGCAGAATGCAGGCCTCTGAGCAAAGAGGTCACCTTCGTTGTCGTTGAAAAGACTGGAGGCGTAGCCTAACGCCTGCGCCAAAGACTCGAGCAGTCAGCGCGCGGGGAATGATAGAATATCGGCCTAAGGTCGCGCGAGGTCTGCCGGTTGGCTCACGGATGACATGCGCTGACAACACAGGCGCCAAGGAATTGAAGCTCATTAACGTCCGAGGCTATCACGGAAGACTTAGACGCGTCCCCGCCGCCTGCGTTGGAGACATGGTTATGATCACTGTAATGAAAGGCTCACCCACCCTCAGAAAACAAGTCTTTCCCGCTGTCGTCGTACGGCAGGCAAGAGCGATTCGGCGACCAGACGGGACGCGCTTAAGTTTTGAAGATAATGCCGCAGTCATCATGACTCCTGAGGGGGAGCTCAAGGGCACAGAGATCCGGGGGCCCGTGGCGAAGGAGGCTGCTGAGCGATGGCCAAGAGTCGCGAATCTAGCGAGCACCGTGATCTAGAATGGTTACATCCAAACCGTCCAAGCAAAGGAAGAGATTCTATAACGCTCCCCACCATCGCAGACGAAGAATGCTCTCCGCCCGCCTCTCCGACGATCTCACCAAGAACCATAGGGTCCGACGATTACCTGTGAGAAGTGGCGATAGCGTCCGCGTCATGAGAGGAGACTTCGCAGGGCTTGAAGGAAAAGTCCAGCGAGTAGACTATTCAAACGGCAGAATCTTCGTTGAAGGAATGGCCCGAGAGAAATCCGCAGGCGTCTCATCCCAGTTACCAGTTCATGTCACGAAAGTCCGTATAACAAACCTCAATCTCTCAGACAAGTGGCGCAGCGGACTGCTAGCTGAAAGAGGAAAATCCCGAGAGGAATAAGAGATGGCTAGAAAATTCGGGCCCAGACAGCTAAAACGAGAACCCTCACCAGGCTTCTGGCCAATCCACCGGAAAGAATACACGTGGGCTCCCAGAACGAAACCGGGACCCCACGCGCGCGAAAAAAGTCTACCCCTGATAGTAATCGTTCGTGAGTCCCTTGGGCTTGCAAATATCGCCAAGGAGGCCATCAAGATCATAAGTGAGGGTAAAGTCAAGGTCGACGGCGTCGTCCGGCGTGATCGCCGTTTCCCCGTAGGGCTGATGGATATTGTCCAGATCGAAGGCATCCCACAGATTTACAGGGCGCTACCGAAGCCGAACAGAGGACTTGTCCTATCCCCGGCCCAGGACAAGGAAGTTGCGTACAAGATCTGCAAGATAGTCGGAAAACAGAACGTGCCGGGTGGAAAATTGCAATACAGTCTCCACGACGGAAGGACTCTGCTTTCTTCGGCGAAAGACATGAGGCCCGGTGCTGAGGAACTCGCAGTAGGAGGCGCCATCCAGCTGAGCTTTCCAGTACAAAAAATTGTAAAGTATGTTCCATTCCAAGTCGGAGCCCTCGGACTTGTCATCGATGGAAGAAACCAAGGATATTACGGAAAGATTACCTCAATCACCCCCGGGACCTACGCGCGCCGGAAAATCGTAAGAATAGAGACGGGAGCGGAAGGCTTCGAAACCCCAGCTGAGTACGTAATACCGATCGGAACTGACTCACCTCTCGTCACCTTGGAGAAGTGAGTGCAATGCAAGCTGCTGAGACCGTTACTAAGACAAATCCGCTCTTGAACATCAGAATCGAAAAAGTCACGATCAACATCGCCACAGGAAAATCCGGAGAGCCATTGGAGAAGGCAAAGAAAGTGCTCAACCAATTGACAAATAAGACCCCAACCACCAAACTTGCGAAGAAGGCAATCAAGGACTGGGGAATACGCAAAGGCGAACCCATAGCCACTGTTGTAACACTCCGGCGGGAAGAGGCCGGCCAATTTCTCACGCGAGCCCTTGATGCAGTTTCGAACAAAGTCAACGATTCCTGCTTTGACGACTACGGTAATTTTTCGTTTGGAATCAAAGAACACATCGAAATACCAGGTACTAGATATGTGCCGGAGCTGGGTATCTTTGGCGCCACCGTCCACGTGACCCTAGAACGACCAGGCTACAGGTTGAGACGGCGCTCGATCCGACCAGCGAAAATTGGGAAGAATCATTATGTCTCAAAGAAGGAAGCGATCCAGTTCATCCAGGAAAACTTCAGAACACAGGTAGGAAGTTGATAATTAGATGGCTAAGATAAAACCGAAGAAAGTCCGAAAATATGGAAAAGGCGCTCGACCGTGCAAACGCTGCGGTCAATATGGGCCCATAGTTAGAAAGTACGGGCTAAACTTCTGCCGACAGTGCTTTAGAGAAGTCGCAGTCGGCCTCGGATTCAAGAAGTACATGTGATCACACAATGGAACCAATTTCAAACATGTTCTCAGCCATACTCAACAACGAGCGGAGGCACAAACACGACTGCATCGTATACCCCGCCTCGAAACTCATGGGACAAGTGCTGCGTGTGATGCAGAAATACGGCTACGTGGGCGAATTCGAGTTTGTAGATGACGGTCGCGGCGGAAAGTTCAAGATCCAGCTCCTAGGCAGGGTAAACAACTGCGGTAGCGTTCGACCCAGATTCTCTTCCACGGTAACAGAATACGAGAAATGGGGAAAACGATACCTCCCCTCGAGAGATGTCGGAATCCTGATCGTAACGACCCCGAAGGGTGTTGTCGCACACAAGGAAGCAAGGGAGATGGCATCCGGAGGCCTACTCCTCGGATACGTTTACTAGGTGGATAATATGGCGCGTTTCGAAACCCTACAACGCACGATTCAGGTTCCGGACGGAGTTACAACGGAAGTTAACGGGAAAACCGTGAAGGTCAAGGGTCCTCTCGGGACTCTCCAAGAGGATCTATCCCATCTGCCAGTAGCGATCACCCAGACTGGTCGAGAGATCCAGGTTTCGGTCACCTGGCCTCGTAAGCGAGAGATTGGCATGCTTGGAACGGCAGCGGCCCACATCCGAAACATGATCAGAGGCGTCACGAAGGGATATCGGTACAATCTCAGAACCGTGTACGCTCACTTTCCAGTCACCGTTAAGGTAGACGAAAAGGCCAGAGCGCTCAAAGTCGAGAATTTCACTGGAGAAAAGACACCGCGATCAGCTCAGATACTGGACGGCGTCAAGGTTTCGGTCAAGGGAGACGATATTACAGTGGATGGAATCGACATCAAAGCCGTAAGTCAGACCGCCGCTAACATACAGAACTCGACAAAGATCAAGAAGAAGGATCTCCGAGTCTTCCTAGACGGAATTTACATCGACACAAAGACCAGTCTCGAGACACCTGCCGGACCAGCGAAGGTCAAGTAAAATGGCGAATAATAGCAAGCCCGCGTTCAACCGGCAAGAAAGCTGGCGGTACAAGCGAGTCAAGCCTGCATGGAGGCGAGCCCGCGGAGTCACAAGCAAGATCCGAAAGGAAGAAGCAGGCTGGCCTGCCAAGGTCAAGGTAGGCTACGGGACGGCAGCAGCAACCAGAGGTCTGCACCCGCGCGGCCTAAAGGAACGCCTTATCCATCAAATGTCAGAGCTCGAGGGACTAGACCCGAAGATCCACATCATCAGACTCTCAGCTCGAATCGGAGAACGGAAGAGACTAGTTTTGCTGGACGAGATACGACATCGAAACTTCCACATCGCCAACCCGGGCAAGGAAGAAGAGAAACCCGTCACAGCTGAAGAGCCGATCGAAGAGGCTTCAAGTTCGGAACAAATTCAAATCCCCTCCGCACAAACAGAGGCAGAGGAAGCCGCCGAGGAAGATCCTCTGCCGGGGACGAAGAAAGCGTCAATGAAGCGAGACGCTAGCCAGGAGGAGGAAGACAAGTGAGCCTCAAAAGTCAGAGACGGCTCGCGGCAAGTCTTCTCGGCTCTGGCCAGACCAGAATCTGGATAGACCCTGAAGAAACGACCAGGGTTGAATCTGCAATCACGCGTCAGGAGGTCAAGTCGCTCATCGATAGCGGCAGAATACAATTGCTTCAGAAGAAAGGGGTTAGCAGAGGCCGCCACCGAATGAAATCGGGCCGACGGAAGAAAGCTGGTAGCCGAAAGGGTGGGCAGAAGCCAGGCAAGGAAGCTTGGGTCCTCAAGATAAGGGCAATCCGACGGCATCTTCGATTCTTGAGGGACAAGAGACAGTTGGCCCCTGCCAGCTACAAGCTCCTGCTGGGAATGTCCAAAGGAGGGGCGTTCCGAAGCCGCTCGCACGTCGATGAGTATGTAAAGGCCCATCAGCTTCAGAGGAATCGCTAGAACATGGCTGACGGCCCGAGATATTCAGTTCCGTTCAGGCGCAGACGAGAAGGTAGAACAGACTACAAGCTCCGAAGGGCCCTCGTCCGGTCAGGAAAACCGAGAGCTGTTGTTCGGGTAACCAACAAATATGTTTACGTCCAGATAACAGATGCCGAGCTCCGCGGGGATGTCGTCCGAGCCGCCGCATCCTCCAAGGAACTCGCCAAGATGGGATGGAAAGGAGCGACAGGAAATATTCCGTCAGCCTACCTCACAGGTGCGCTAGCGGCGCGTCGGGCCTTGGCGAAAGGTGTCAAGGAAGCCGTGCTTGACATCGGCTTGAAGTCTTCGACGAAAGGTTCTAAGTTGTTTGCCGTTTTGAAGGGTCTCTCGGACGGAGGCCTCGAAGTTCCACACTCCGATGGTCCTCTACCTGCAAAGGAAAGGATTGGAGGGGCTCACATTTCCGAATATGCAAAGAAGCTTTCCGGTGAAACAGACCTCTACCGCAAAACGTTCAGCGGCTATCTGAAGCGCGGTCTGAGGCCTGAAGAACTCTCCAACCACTTCGAACAGGTAAGACAACAAATCCAAACCGCCGCGACGGAGGCGAACGCATGAGCCAGCGACCATACCAGGGAGGTGGTCAGCGACCGGGCCAGGAAGTCGGATGGGTTCCAAAGACAAAGCTTGGAAAGCTCGTACAGGCAGGCGAGATCGTTTCAATGGAGGAGATATTCACGCAGGGAATGAGGATCAAAGAGCCTGAAATCGTCGATACCCTGCTACCTAACATCCAGCAGGAGGTCTTGGGTATTGGTTTCGTCCAGAAACAGACCGACGCCGGCGAAAGGTCTAGATTCCGAGCCATAGTAGCAGTCGGAAACGGAGACGGTTACATCGGCGTTGGAGAAGGAAAGGCTCGGCAGGTTCGCACCGCCATCGACAAGGGAACGATACAGGCAAAGCTGAACGTTGTCCCGGTACGCCGCGGATGTGGAAGCTGGGAATGTCGTTGCGGCAGAAATCACACGGTACCATTCACCGTTGTCGGGAAGTGTGGAAGCGTACGAGTGGAAGTTCTCCCGAGTCCTAGAGGACTAGGACTTGTAGCCGGAGAGATACCGAAGCAGGTCCTGAGACTCGCGGGGGTCAAGGACTGCTGGACCCGAACATACGGGTCCACTTCGACTCTCACCTCTTCCGCGCTCGCAGTGTTCGATGCCTTGGTGCAAACCTACAATGTTGTGACCCAGCAGGACTGGGTGGCATAAGAGTGGCAGAGCCGGCGAAGCAACCCGTTATCCTCGCGGTCCGCATCCGCGGAACAGCAACCGATAACCCCGACATTCGGAAAACGATGGAAACCTTGCAATTGGAGAGCACATTCCGTGCGCGTCTTCTAGAGAGCAGCCCCTCGACCCTGGGCATGTTGCGCACAGCCAAGAACTTGGTCGCGTGGGGACAGGTTAACCCAGAGGTATTGGAGGTCTTGTTGCGGAAAAGGGCCGAGAGAGACGGGAACATGGAATTCGACGATGAATTTGCCAAGGTGTTCTTCAAAAAAGAAAGCATTGCGGACCTTGCCAAGTCGATTGTCGCCGGAGAGATCGGAATCAAAGACCTCACGCGCTCAGGCGTGAAACCAAGATTCAGACTTCACCCTCCAAAAGGAGGGTTCAAACGGAGCACTAGGCGAGCCGCGACTGATGGGGGAGAGCTTGGCTATAGAGGCGAAGACATCAATCGTCTCGTCCGGCGAATGATCTAGCCCGACCCAAGTGAGCGCAAACTCCAATATAGTTCCCGGAACATTCTCGATCGGCTTACTATGGCTCACAGTAGAGACTCGACCAGAAAGAAACGGACCCGGCGGTCTGGATGGTGGTTCGACATCTTCGAGGAAATGGACCGAATGGATCGTCTGATGGACGAGATGATGAGGAAAGCGGTAGAAATGCCCAAGGCGAGTGAGGGACCCCAGCCCTTCGTATACGGCTTCTCAATGTCTGTTGGAGAAGATGGTAAGCCAGTAATCAGAGAGTTTGGAAATGTGGAGCCCACCTCTCGAGGGCCGCTTCTAAAGGAAGAACGAGAACCACTCGTGGATGTATTGCAGGAAGGTAACGAAGTGGTCGTTGTGACGGAACTGCCGGGAGTAGAGAAGGAGCACATCAAGCTCGAGTCGACAGACAGGGCGCTGAAGATAGCAGTAGAATCAGCCAAGAGACGCTATTTCAAGGAGCTCGAACTACCCCACCTAGTTGATCCAAGAACCGCAAAGGCAACGTACAAGAACGGGGTTCTAGAAGTTCGATTCAAAAAGAGCGACGAAAAAAAACCTACGAGAGCTATTCAAGTCGAATAGGCAAGGCGTTCCCCAAATATCGCCTCCTATTGTGCGTCGTGCATCGTCGATAGAACTTGATGAAGAAAATACTCATTTGAGATCCTTTGCCAACCCATAAAATCACCTAACCCCGGGTTCTCGGCAGATAGTCCGTGCTGGAGCCTTGGGTCATAGTCGCGGCGATTTCGCTGGCTTTCAGCATTCCAGTTCTGTTGTCGTCTTACTACACAATGATCCTATTCATCAGCTCGCTTCGATATCCAGGATTCTTGCAAGATCTTAGCTCTTCGATTGAGAGCTTTCCTCTCGTTTCCGTTCTGATCGCTTCGTACAACGAGAAGTTCGTGATTGGGCGAACCCTTGATGCAATCAAGAGCCTGGACTATCCCGCGGGAAAGCTTCTGGTCATCGTCGCTGACGACTCGACAGACGAGACAGGTAGCTTGATAGACAAGAAGCTAGAAGAGCTGAATTCTTCTGGCATTTCCGGTCTCGTGTCAAGACGAACCAATAGGGAGGGGTTCAAGAGCGCCGCGCTGAACCATGCTGCTCCTCTGTTGAGAGGCGAATACGTGCTTCTCTTGGATGCGGATTCGACGGTCACACCTGGAACTCTGTCGAGAGGACTAGGGGCTTTCCGACTTGACCCCGGGATAGCATTCGTCTCGTTCCGTGTGGGGCACTATAACCGAGAACAGAACGTGATCACTAGATTGTTTGCTATCTCTCTAGACCAAGGGGACACGGTTGTCAAAATGGGCTCATACGCTCTCAACGCTCCGTTCTCATTTCAAGGAGGCTTTACATTGATATCGCTAGCCGTTCTCCGCCAGGTCGGGTTTTGGACCAACGACTCGATAGTGGACGACGCAGACCTATCATGCAGGATATACGCTGCAGGATGGCGAGGCATCTATCTGAGCAATGTGAAGGTCTTTGGTGAAGACCCTCCGAGCCTGGAGGTTTGGAAGAAACAGACTGCAAGAGTGGCGCAGGGCTGGACCAAGTGTGCTAGGTCAAACTTCCGGAAGATCCTTGGATCCATCCACCTCACTCCTTGGAGAAGGATTGCCTTGCTGCTATTCCTTCTCGGACCATTCTCAGCGCTCAGTTGGATAGTTGTCACCTTTGTCTCCGCGATTGGACTTGTCCTCGGATTCAGCGCGCCTGCAAACTCGATATTCACAAGCCCTGCCTACGTTGCTATAGTCACGTTGCCATTGGCCGCCTTCTTTCTCTCGGGAGCCTACGCGCTCCACGTGCAAAAGATAATGACCCCGAAAAATCTACTTCTCCTCCCGCTTCTTTCCTACGCAAGCTCGTCCATGACCACAGCTATCTGTATCGGCTTCCTGCAAGGAATCAGGGGAAGAACAGGCTTCTTCTTCCGAACACCAAAAAGCGGAGTCGAGAGTGGCGAAATAAGCAGACAGTATTTTCGAGATGTCCAACATGATAGAATCGCAATTGCCGAGGCAGTCTTGGCGATTCTTGCGATAGGCATTAGCGTAATAGTGCTGCTGGAGGGTGTCTGGGTGCTCTTTCTCTCATTGGCTGGATTCGGAGTCCTCACGCTGAAATCGATGAACCTCTCAAGGAGCCTCAGAGCAAGTTCTGAAAAAAAAGGCGATTAACCGTAGGTCATGGAAGCTGGAACAGTACTGTATCTACGCCCCGTGGTTGGCTTAGATCCTCCACTACGTCAAAGAATCTGATCAATTGAATCCAGGAGCCAGGTTTCGACAATACTCAGTCCTCAGCATAGCGAGCCTCGAAAGAATCATCGACAGAACCATTCCCGTGTTATTTTAGACGACCGGTTGTCCGGCCCCCATATATCGGGTTCCAACCAACCAAATAATAGGGCCCGGGCCCCCGCGACACAGCAGGGCTGTGGGGTAATCTAGGTGAGGGTCTCAATAGTCATTCCGGCGCTTAATGAAGAGGAAAGCATTGGCAGAGTATTGGACCAGATTCCCTTTGATCGATTGCCAGAAACCGAGGTAATTGTTGTTGATAATGGGTCGCACGATGGCACAGCCAAGGTAGCCGTTAACAAAGGCGCGCGAGTAATCTTTGAGCCTCACAAAGGATACGGGGTAGCCACTCGAAAGGGCCTCTCGGAAGCGAAGGGAGACATCGTTGTCACAATGGATGCGGACGGTGGCCATTGGCCCGGAGATCTTCCCAAAATGGTGCGACCGGTTGACGTTGGATCTCACTTGGCCGCTCTCGGAGTTCGAATCCATAGTTATCCTCACGGGATGAGAATAAGGCGATTTCTAGGAAACGTACTGCTAGCCAGATTCTTCAATACCCTCTACAAAGAACGCCTAAGCGATGTTCAATGTGGATTCAGAGCAATCCATCGGAACGCTCTTTCCATGTTGAAGTTGACCGAGGATGGAATGCAGTTCACGACAGAACTGCTCATTGAGCTTAAGGAAAAGGGGATCTCGATCCTTCCCGTTCAAGTTGAACAGATGGCGACGAAACGAAGCCATCTCAAGGAAGTTCAAGACTTCGCAAAGCACGTTACTCTAATGCTCAGACGTTTCCCAGGTGTCCGATCAGTCCGGAACCTGGAAGCGCCCTAACCAAGTTGGAGTCAACTAATCTTCGGATATCAATCATAGTAACATGTCTCAATGCAGCAGAGACTATTGGTGAATGCATTCGATCTCTAACCTCACAAAACTACCCCAACATCGAAGTGATCCTCGTTGATGCTGGATCAACGGACGGAACCACGTCGCAAGCGTTAAAGGCTTCAGGCAACCGCGGCAATTTCAAACTAATAGTAGACAAATCTGCCTCGACACCGGCCAGAGGCCGAAACGTCGGCGCGAACGCTGCTCGCGGCGATTTTCTTGCTTTTACAGACTCTGATTGTATCGCCGAACCCAACTGGATAAGCGCCCTTGTCAATCCCGAGAACTGGAAAGAAAACGTGGGTGCAGTAGGAGGAAAGACAGTCTTTACCGACATTCCCAACGAGAGAGGTATGCTAAGCGCCTTGCATGGCGCACTTGGAACTCGGTTAGGGAGTGCAGGATCGATCGAGTTCTTCGAGGGCGACCGGCCTGTCAATGCTAAGAGCCTGCCCTCCTGCAACGCCATGTACTCATCGAAGGTTTTCAGACAATCGGGCGGTTTCGATGAAACACTAAGATACTGTGAAGATTCATGCCTCAACGCGCGCATCCGTCGTGGGGGATTGAGGCTCACATACACTCCAACAGCAGTCGTACATCATAGGCACCGAAACTCAATCGGCCAATTCGTGCGGTGGATGTTCGACTATGGAACGGGAAGAGGAGTCGCCATGAAAAGAGATCGTGGGGCGATCACTTTTCCCACCCTCTTGATCGTACCAGTATCACTGGCCATCCTTGCTCTAGCAATTTGGCGGGTGCTTCCTCTCGACGTACTACTGATGTCAATGTTGGCACTGTACTTAGCGATTGACATTGCAGCCTCGCTTGCCAAGACAAGGAAACCGCAAGAAGAAACGCTCTTCTATGCAGCTTCCTACCCTTTGATCCATTTTTCGTATCTTGCTGGGCTTACCAGAGGACTAGTTCGGCGAAGACGGGGGGATTTGACCTACCCGTCCTCGGTTCCCCACATTTGAAACAGAATTTGGTTGACGGAAGTTTTGAGACGATATCTCCTCATTTGGGCTTTTATCTCGTTTGCCGCAATAATTGGACTTTGGATCCTATTCTACGTCAGATACTCGACTGACGGCTTACCACTCGGTTGGGATACCCCATACTACATCTGGAGAATCCACGCCGCGGCTACTTCCGGGACAGAGTCGTTGGTGTTTGGCCTGCGCTACTACAATTTTCTCTATCCGACTATTGGCGGCTGGATTACAACCGCCGGAATCGATGCGTTTTGGGTTGAAACCATCGTCCCTCTTTTGCTATGGATAGTGGGGACCGTATTGATTGTGGCCATAGTCAGAAGAGAGATGAATGACACCAGGACCTCTTTGATTGCATTGGCGGCAGGTTCTACATGGTTCGGATTCTTCCGGCTTAGTTCAGACCTCCACGCGAACCTTTTGGGCCTGGTCCTAATGCTGTGCGGTACGTGGTTGTTCCTACAGGCACAAATAGAGGCGAGGCCACGACTATTCGCCCTAAAGATATTGGGACTCGCAGGGTTCACGATTCTCTCGACTCTTGCGCACGTCGAAACGGCCATCTTCCTCTCGGTTACACTGGTTCTGGCGCTTATCCTAAGCTCTTGGAGAAGGCTAGTCAGTATTCGGAAGTTCGCAGCGATTCTAGTTACAATCTCCCTCAGCGTTATGCCGGGGGTGATCATCTTTTCGCTTCAGCAACAATGGATTGCAAGCCCTTTGCAGGGGAGGCTTCCCGTTATCTCAACAATGCCCTTGATCGCTTGGCTTCTCTATTTGGGGCCAGTTGGTCTCGTTGCGCTTGTCGCCGTCTCGATGGTTTTCTTCCTTAAGCCCTTGCGCATTTCATCTCCAATGATCGCGCTAATCGTCTCGTGGCTAGTACTCTCTCTTGCAATTGGTTTAATTCAGTACGCAAATCCGGCGATCACGCCCTTCTCTGAGCGGGCGATCATTCTCATGCCCACACCATTTCTCGCAGCAATAACAATCCCTCGGTTGGGAACTCTTAGGAAGGTGACCGGCGAATTGAAAGGAATTGCTGTGATATCGCTGATCATCATCTCAGGGAGCACAGTCTACTACGCTGATATCGGGCATGGATTCTACAGCAGCTACATTTCTGAATCTGCCTCTGCCTCACTGCGCTACCTTCTATCGTCTGGGGCGATCGATGTCAAGAATTCGATCTTCATCGTCAGCGACCCTCCTGGCCAACCGGGGATTGGTGAGCACAATAGCTTCTGGGTAGGCGCATACCTTGGGGACCATTACACGTATCTCGGGAGACTCGACTTTCTGATGGCAGGATTTGAAACTCCATTCGCTGACGACCAGTCATCACAGGTTTCACGGATTTTCTTTGAGGGCCTTCCAACCAGCAAGGTGCCCAACATGACAATCGTTTACGTTGAGGATTTCAATTCTCCAGCTCCGTTGCCCAAAGCCTTCCTGACGTTCCTGCAGCCTCTTGGCAAGAATGTGTACGAGGTTAACCGGGCGGCCTGGAATTCCAATCTGACAATAATCCCTGCCTACTCTAGCGTCTTTTCATCGAGCGGAGGCTGGTATTGGACTGCTCATAATTGGACCCGCTCCGGGAGCAGTCTTGAGTTGAACTCGACTCGTCCAGGTCAAATGGCCACCGCATCGGTGGCTTTTGCAGCTCCTCAAAATGCAACTTACAAAGTTGTGCTTCGACTATGGGATGGAGCTCCATCCAATTCAATATCGATATTGCTGGACGGAAAAAATTCCACCCAACTATCGTACCAAGGCACTTACACAGCGGTGAATGCGACAGTCTTCACAGGCGCCTTAGCTAGGGGTGTCCATACCCTCACTCTCTCTATTGATAATCGACCGTCACTCCCCCAGTACGTTAGTCTAGACTACGTCTCGATCGAACGGTGACTAGCCAATCACGGTAGTTTTTGTCAAATTCGCCTGGAGAGAATAATGCGAATCGGATTGGTTTCGAACTTTCGAGGAGGCTTGAGGCAGTTTGCCACAACGCTTTGTGAAGGATTGCAGAAGAATGGCTTCGAGGTGGATGTTCTCTGTCCGGCAAGTCTCGAGATAGCAGGTTCTCGCCAGGTGGTTACTGGCCCCGCTGTCTACCGGGGTGTCTCAGCTCTAGCTCGATTGTTAACTGCACGATACGATTTGATTCATTGTAATATCGCAAGCCTTGGGATAATACCCGTTGTTAGACGAGAGATGAGTCGAATCCCAATCGTCGAGACTTTCCACGGATTTCCTCAATGGTGGCTTGAGCCAAGGATAATGGACAAGGTCGCCTATACGACAGAATTTGGAGCGGTTCGAATCATGGCCAAACTCTCGTCTTCGAGAGCTTCGGTGTCGAATTTCGTTCGCTCCACACTTCAGCAGGTCCTCGGAATAGAGTCTACGGTCGTATACAATGGGATTGCTCATTGTCCAGATTCGGATCTTACCCGAGAAGAATCGAGGAATCTGCTTAACATCGACGAAGACACGATTGTCTTGCTTTTTGTTGGCCGTCTCCATCCTGCAAAGGATCCGATGACCCTATTGAGGGCGTTGGAAATATTGGCCAGACGTGGCAGGAAGGTAAAGCTTCTTGTCGTTGGCGGTGGGCCTCTTGCCCAGTCGTTTCATAGAGACGTCCGCAGCCTCTGCCTAGAACGACAAGTGTACAGTTGGAAATATCTGCCCTCCCTGCACCCTGTATATGCTGCAGCTGACGTATTCTGCTTCCCGTCTGTGAACGAAGCCTTTGGGATAGTTCTACTCGAGGCTATGGATCACTCCCTACCTCTCATTTTTTCGGACTCTGGCGCAACCCACGAAGTTGCAGGCTCCGCTGGGGTCTCATTCCGGACCGGAGACGAAGTAGATCTGGCTAACAAATTGACTCTACTTATCGATGATCCGAAACTGAGGGAGAAACTTGGTCGGGAGGGCCGAAGAAGAATTGACGACTACTTCAGGCTCGACTCGATGGTAAAATCCTACGTTCAAATTTATGAGGAAACCTTGTCTTCTCGCGGAGGACGCGCTTAAGAGACGCTGACACCTAGAGAGTGAGTGTTTGTCGCTCCCCGATAGTCTACTCTATCTTAAGGCTCGACAACCAGGGTTTAACCTTCACTCATACTATACGGATTTCGGGTCGTATCCCCCTCTCGGATGGCGAATACTTACTCCACGGAGCAGCAACCGCCGAGGACCGGGCATCCTGAGACAATTTCATGTGGCAATTCAGACATCCTCGACTTTCTGGAATCTATCAAACTCGTTTGCACCTGTAATCGAAAAGCTTGCATTCCGCTATACTAGTCGTCCGGACCAGCTTGAGCGATACGCCGACATCGTTTATTGCGCGAACCATGTTCAAACGAGATCGAAGAAATGGATAGCAGACTGCGAACATGTCGCAGCGCTGACTGGATACTATGATCCGGGCTCGATGGCGACATGGCTTGGGAATCGACTTCAAGTCCGTTCGTGTATGGGACTATTTTGTTGGTCCAACAAAGCTAGGGAGAACTCCAAAAAAGTTCTTGGCAAACTCTTCCCCGCTGATAAGTCTCATGTCGTTTACCCAGCGACCATCTGGGCCGGAAATTCACGAGAGCGACCCAACTCTGATGGCTTTGTTAGGATCCTCCATATGACTACCCATAGAAGTTCCCATCTCGAAAATTTGTCCAACTTCTACGTAAAGGGTACGCGAGACGTCTTGCTGATTCTGAAACGCCTATCGCGAGACTCACCTAGGTTGGCAAGAAAGATAATTGTCGTCATTAGGGCATGGTGTCCCCCGGCTTATGTAGCCAAACTTAGAGCGCTTGGGATTAAGATCGAAATGATTGAACACCCACTCACCCGGGCCGACGCACTTGCCCACTTGGCTAGCTCAGATCTGGCGCTTCTACCTTGCCACTCAACCCCGACTATGGCTTTCATCGAAGCGATGTCCAAGAGTCTCCCCGTTATTGCAAACGACGTATGGGCTAATTCCGAATACTTGTTCGATGGGAAGACGGGTTTCTTGGTCGAGCCACCGAAGGATGTTCGGTATTCTAATCGTTGTTTGACCCCACTATGGTACAGGCCCGGTTTTACCCAATCTCTGAAAACGTCACTAGATACTGAGTATTTAGTAAGGCATCTCAATGCCTTGTCATACATGCTTGAGGACGAGAACCTCCTTCGCTCTCTACGAACAAAGACCGGTAACTCCTTTGTGAATAGTCCGTTCGACATAAGCAGGCGAAATAAGGAACTAGGCCACTTGCTTAACAGGGCTCTAAGTTAGCCTACTGAGTAATCACTTCGAAGGCCTCCAGCCAGAACGCGAAATTGCGAGAGATATGCGCAGTTGCAGGACCTATTGCCTCGATGACATGGCCCTGTTCTTAATTAAGTCCCAGAGTGGTCGATTGAAGCGGAGATGTCGCCGCGTTTTTCGATTCCAGAAACGTTCTCGCTTTTGGGCAGACGACTTAGGGAGCTTGTTACGTGCGAGTCGCTGCTTCTGGTAAATTTCCCGCGCTGGGCACCCGTGTTACCGGTCTATCTCATGTCTTATATCGTCGACAGTCATTTCTCACCATTTCGCTCCGTAGGTGATGTCGTACTCCGGATACGGCGTGCGATTTACGGGTCTTTTGGGTTGAGAATCATTGCTACCCAGCCTTTTGGGAACCTTCGGTTCTATTGCGACCTAGACAGCGTCTATCATATTGCTACTGAGTTCCTTCGAGGCGAAAGCTTGGGTCTTGTATCGCCTCAAGACAAAGTCTTCTTGGATGTCGGTGCTCACTACGGGCTGGTGTCTGCACGAATCGCTTCCATGCTTCCACGCTCGTTGCGAGTAATTGCCATTGAGGCACATCCGGCAAATTACGGCGCGCTAAAGAACAACATCGAACTCAACCGACTTACGAATGCCGAGGCACATAATTTCGCGATAGCAAACTCTACGGGGACAACTCATATGCAGGCTCACGATGGGATATCGACACACTACAAGCTGACGAATAATGATCTAAGTGCCAATTCATCCCCAGACGTACGGTGCTACACGCTACCAGATGTTCTCGAGAAACTCGAATTAAGTCATGTAGACTTGGTCAAGCTCGATATTGAAGGTCTGGAGCTTGAGGTATTGCAGTCCTGTTTTCCCGCTCTTACAGGAAGGATTGGAAAGTTGGACATCGAAGTGCATCATGTCGCTGAAGTTGCGCCCATACGAGACCTTCTAGTAGCGAGCGGGTTTGCTGTACAAGTTAGACGGTGGGGGATTCTGTCCGAGTCCCATAGAGTCATCGCGGTGAAAACCTCCTTGAATTTAGAGCTTAAAGACATTCCAATTCAGCTCCGTGCCTGATTCCCAGTGAGCGTTCAAGGCGGACTGTTTCGCCTTTCCCGAGCCGGACCTCTATTTTCATCATCTATCGAGGCTTTTGGTCTCCCTCGACAAGAGTGTGCACATCAGAGCTAGTGGTTTCATGAGACGCGTAGACGTAATGACCCCGCCAGAATGTTTCGCTCTCGGAAACCTGGAAGCCACAACGCTTCAGGTGATCGATGAGGCCGGCCTTCGTGTACGGCGGTCGTTCGTGAATTTCCAGCGCGATTGTTCTAACTCTAGCCAAGACTGTAGGCGCACAATGTAACAACATGTCGTACTCGCAGCCCTCGCAATCCATTTTTAGGAAGTCTATCGTCTCCTCACCATGTTCAATGATCGATCGGAGAGTGTATCGATCGGCCATCTCCTGAAAGATGCGAACAGAGTGTCGCATGTTCAGCTCCATGTTTTTCCGCAAATAATCGCAGTATCCGGAATCTTTCTCGTAGGAGTAGACACGGGTTTCCTTTTTTCGGGAAGCCAAAAGTGAGAAGTCGCCAATACTGGCTCCAACGTCAACAACAACGGAAGGAGCGCCGCCGAAGCGGTAGGTATTCGATAAGAGTGTCCCGGCTATAGCTTCGAATATGTAGCCCCTCGGGGCTAGCAAAACATCACGATTTCGAAATCGAATTGCAACGAATTGGCTGTTGCTAGGAGATAGGTAGTAGCGTATCACCGTTGGCCAATTCTCGACCTCATGCACAAGTGTTCCAGAGGCAATGAAGAGCCAAATCAAATTCGACAGATAATCTCTTCGCCCGAGCGATGCTGATGACGTATTGGCGGATGTCGGACGGGCGTATTTCCAGGAAGGCAGGAAGTGCTTCTGTTGGTTATGCATGACGTCAGCCTCATTGTTGGTAAAACCGCATGGCTAATTCAAGCTAACCATTGGTGGGCCTGAACAGGAGGTTGTTGAGTTTATCGAATCTATCGGTTAACGTAGGTCGTTAGACAGTTTCTAGAATCTGATTTCGAACAGCGCGAACCGTCCATTGTCAAACTGAACCCTACACTGGCCATACTGTTGACACGAAACTGAAAGCTGATCGAAAAGCAAGAACACGTCAGTGTTCTCAGACGTTAATCCTCTGTCCAGGAATACGTAGCGGACGCCGCTAGTGCCAAGCCAGTTTACCAAGGCAGTAACATTGGCGAGATGCAGGTTCAGAAAGCTCTCCAGAATCCAAGGTTGCGCCATTTGTATGACTGTTGCGTCTCTGTAGAATTCGAAGTTGGGGTGCACGAGTTCCACGGTCAGTACAATTGATTTCTCTTGGACGAGGGGAAGAACCTGCTGCTGCAGAAGAGTAACGTCGCTATCGTATATCTGAGACGTGTATTTCGGAGACAGGACGTTGTATGTTAAGACTGGTATGCAAAGGGCAATGAGAAGGATGGCTGCGATTCGACGGACACGTAAGAACTTGCGAATTCCTGCCTTCGAGGTCGAGGATCGAAATCTTGCGCCCACCCTTGGCAGGATAAACTGACGAAATGGTTGCCTTCGTCCGATCAAGAACGCTGTTGCTAGGAGAGAGGTCGCGATGAACAGACTTATGCTGACTGGGTCAGCTAGCGCTCTGTGCTCATAGTCAAGGTTTGGAAAGACGGTGACTGCTTTTCCAATTAGTATTGCAAGAGAAAGGGAAGCGCCGATTAGAAGCGCGTTCCGACGCGTTAAGGCGGGTAGTCCGGTTGCGAGAAATACCACGATTAGAGGCGCAATGAAGAGTCCAAATCTGGAGTAGTCTTTGTTTATAGTTTCCACTAACACCATTAACGGCAAAGTCGTGAGAAAGAACGTGGTTACTGGCTTATCTCGGCTCAAGAACAGGCCGTAGGCGGTGAAGAGTAGCCCCCAGCCGAAGAACATGTCGGAAAAAAAAATTGACATTAGTGTTTGCGGAATGTTTGGCGGAGTTGAATAGAACCAGTAGTTTCGCTGCATGTAGGCAACAACCGGGCTGCTTAGATGGATGTTATCGAGGGACTGGAAACCATACATCCAAAAGTCCACGATTCTCTGCAACATCACAGAGGCACCCGCAGCAAGACATGCTAGCGACGTTTGATAGGCGCGGGGCGAGGCATTGCCTGATCCTGAGACTCCCCTTCCGATCCCGGCTAAAACAATGATGATCAGCCCTAAGAATGCGAGAGAGGACGCGGAGTCGAATCTTTGGACTTGCACAAGTCCGAGGGAAATGTCTTGAAGGGAAAGAGCAAGAGCCAGAGGGAGCGCTAGGCCAGCGACAACGTAGATTGTAATTCTTGGTTTTCGTAGCGCTAAGTATCCAAGGGAGAGTGGAACAATCAGCAAGAGAGCGAAGTCATATAGCAAGAGGACGGCGAATGTGGAAAATGGAAGTGCAGCCGTTTCGAGAAGACGCCTCGCACCTGTAAGTAGAAAATAGCAGTAGTACAGGGCAACAGTGGACATGAAAAGATTTCCCAGATAGAACATGTCATATTTCAAGAGCGTCCCGAAGTAAACAGAAAAGACGTAGAGGGCGGCCGCCACTAGCGGAGCTTCGTCTCTACGGGTCAATCTTTTCGTCAGTGTTACCACTCCGAGGAGGGTGCCCACAATGAAAGGTATCGGCAATACTAGATAGCTTTGAATTAGGCCGCCCAGCATGTCTGCATGAGCATAAACCGCATAGTAGGCGAAGTTGCGGGACATAGAGAAACGATAAGCGCTGCTGACATAGGCACCCGGGTTTTGGTTCAAAAATCTGCCTAGTGGCACGTAGTACCCATATGCATCTCCCTGTGCAATGAACGGCAGCGTCATTGCCGAAGAAATTGTTAGAAGAACAACGAAGAAAAACAAGAAGGCAAGGCCCCACCATTCGCGAGAGGACGGTCTTCTCCGCTTTGCAAAATCATAGATGAAAATAGTTGTTCCCACGATCGCTACCGTGCCTAGGACTACCGAGGTTGCTTCCAATGGTACAATACTCCTGAAGGTAGTGTAGGCAGCCCATAGGGTCACGATCATGATACTTGCGCTAAGGAGGTGCGTATAGAACAGTTGAGGAAAGAAGCTCTCATTCCGGAGATATTTGCGCGTCAAAGGGTATCCTAAAAATAGAAATTCCCCGGCAAAGATGAGGCCCGCGGTGACTCTAAGCATGAGATCGATTACGCTCTCGCTCAAAGTGAACAAAGCTCACTGGGGATGTTCAATAATTATGAAGCAAAATAATCGCCTGGCACAGTGTATCGCGGCCGAGATCGATAGCACACGTATTGAAAATTGAAGTTCGCTTCCGAAGTCTAAAGCAAATTCCCCGTCAATTCTCCTAGAGCTTTGACGCTTTCGGCCCTCCTTCCCATATTCTCCATAAAGGGCGCTATGTTTGACTTGAGCCATGACCTATACTCCGATGAATCTCTAAGCATGAGAACGTTCTTGGCTATGCTTTCCGGAACGGTTGACGTTCCAACGGCCACACCGGCAGAGCAAAGCCATCCGGCTGCAGCTGCGTCGTCGTTGATTAGCACCGGGGTATGGTTAGCCAAGTAGAGTAAGATTCGATTCGGGATCACGTAATTGGAGGTGTTGCTCGAACCGCTGGGAAATATTGCTAAACCCGCATAAGCGCCAGCAATGATTTGGTCGACCCGGTCTCTGTCGACATCGTTGATCATATCAAACCCTCCAAGATATTCGCAGCCGCCTTTCTCGAAGACGTCCCCGAACTCCTGTTGCAGGCTTGCAAGATACTCTATTCGGGCCCGCCCAAGAATCTTGAGCCTCATTGTTTTGTTTTGGGTTCCCAAAGTTCTGATCGCGCTCAGAACCAGAGGCAGGCCGCACCCCGGTTTCACTTCCCCGCAATAAACGAGGTAAGGGTCCACCGTCTTAGGGAACTCTACATTGGGAATTCTGCTTGCTACAGGAGGCCGGACGACTATTTCCTTTGGATTGAGAAAGTTGTGAGTCCGACTTGCAGCCGCCTTTACTTCTTCTGTTATGTTCCAGATGTAGTCGGACGCTCGGGATAGTAATCTATCTACAGATCTGAAGTACACGTTTACTACTAGGGAATCATAGAAGTGGCGGGGTCGACCAATGAACCAGTCTACCCTGTAGTACGCAAAGGAATCGAGCAACTTGAGTTTTTTCAATAACAAAGTGATCAGCCCACCTCCCCAGCCAATTCCTAAGCCCGAAATCCGAGCGTTCCGGCCTCCCAGAAGTCTTCTGGCTTTGATCGCGAATGAAAGCGTTAAGCAAGTATTGAGCAAGAACATGGGAAGCCGACTTGCATACCACTCCGCCCTGTTACGCAATCTTAGCGGAAGCTTCATCGATGAGATTTTCTTAGCCTGTTCTTCCCGGATAGTGTACAGCTCAAAAAGAGACCCTGAAAACTGACCCATCGACGTCCACCTTATCACGGCGACCGTGGTGAAACGGCTGGCTATGGTGCCCATGTCAAACGCGTAGGTTTCGGAGCCTGTCACGATGAGTAGGTTCCTGGGTGTCAAGGAGCCACTACACGTCGACTATTGTTTACGCTCCGTAGCTGGGCCATATTTTGGAATCTCAACGATTTAGGCTAACTGGGCTGTAGATAAAATGCTTTGGCGGTTCTTATTCCCCCAACATCGGAATTCGGTTGTGGACCAGTAAACCGTTGGGGTCGAATTTCCTTTGGGCCATTTTGTCCGTCCACTCGGCTCTCCTATTCTAGGGTGGCGTTGGCTCTAATGGCCAATCCAGCCCAACTGAGTTGGGAGGCTGACTACGTGTCTATCTAGAAATCCTTGCCATCGTTCTAGACTTGATTTAGAGTCAAAAGTCATATAGGAACGTTATAACCTCCCAAACAACGGCTTGGTTTGGCATCGACTTTGAAGGCGATAGTTACCGGTGGAGCAGGTTTCGTCGGCTCAAATTACTCTTCCCATCTTCTTCAGGCAGGATCCGAAGTGGTCGTTTATGATGATTTTTCGCGAGGTTCAGGCTGTGTTCAAAATCTTGAATGGCTTAAGTCGCATGCTAATTCCAAGAACCTCAGCGTTGTCAAAGACAACGTGCAAGATGCCGAATCCTTGGCCAAGGCCGCTAAGGGCTGTAATCTAATTGTTCACGCGGCAGCCCAGGTGTCCGTCCCTAGATCCGTTTCTAAGCCTAGGTTGGACTTTGAGTCTAACGCTCATGGTACGTTGAATGTTCTAGAAGCGGCTAGAAGATCGGATACTGACCCTGCCATCTTGTACACTTCTAGCAACAAGGTCTACGGTATTCCAAACGCCCCTTTGCAAGAACTAAAGCTTCGATACGATTTCGAAGATCTACCCGACGGAGTGGATGAGGCATTTCCTATCAAGGGAGAAGAGCCGTACGGGGTGAGCAAGTCAGCCGGAGACCTGTATCTTCACGCCTATTCTGAACAATACGGATTGAAGACTGTCTCTTTCCGATGTAGCTGCATGTTCGGACCCCACCAATACGGGAAAGAGGAGCAGGGCTGGGTCGCATGGTTCTGCATAGCAGCAGCGCTCGGAAAGCCATTAAGTATCTACGGAGATGGCAAACAAGTTCGCGACCTACTCTACATCGACGATGTCGTCAACGCTTTCGATCTTGCCACAAGAAACATTGACAAAGTAAAGGGCGAAGCGATCAACCTTGGAGGCGGCAAAGAAAACGTAGCCTCCCTCCTCGAGACGATAGCCTATCTCGAGTCTCTCACAAACACGAAGATGCATTTGACATTCAAGGACTGGAGGCCAGGAGACAACAAGTGTTACTACACTAACTGCAAGAAGGCAAGGGCGCTAATGGGCTGGACGCCAACCGTTCCTTGGAAGCAGGGAGTGGACAGGACTCTGAACTGGGTCAAAAGTAACACGCGCGAAGTTTCCGCCGTCATATGAGATACAAGTGCGATGGGAGACCTCCGTTCCCATTTTAGGGACAAGGGTTTTCGAATCTCTCTAGTTAATTGATCGAATATTGCTCCTGCTAGAGGCAGAACTATTTTCTGTTCTCAGGATTCGGGGCATGGTCGTCTCTCTCTTTCAACTGTGCCTTCTGTGTTTGAACGTGGCTCTGAGGCGGAACTATTGGTTTGAGTTTCGCTGGAGTAGCTGGGGGTGGATCAACAATTCTCAGTTGTGAGGCCGACGGGTGCGGAGGATGCCTCGTTGTTGTCTTTCGTGAGTGCGTTCTATTCTTGACCTGAACTTGTGGTTCCTGTGATGTCCGTATTCTTTTCATCCCAAGGTAAAGATATGTGGCGATTGATGCAGATGAGATCCCAAAGGCGACGCTGAGAACTGGAACCAGTATTGGTGAGAGACTGTCTACGTAAGTTTGGAAGTAGATATTGTTCAGGTATGTTGTGTAGAGAGAGATGGACAGGGAAATGATTACTAATAGCTCTACGATAATGATGAGCCAAGCCTTCTTCGGGAAGTTCCACCAAGTCAAGTAGCCGATTTTTGAGACCTCCGGAAAGTCTCATTAGAATTCTCCGCGAGCTGGGATTAAGGCGAGGTGTTACTCCCCCGGAGAGACGCTTTATTGTTGAAGGCCAGGAGACGAACGGTTTGAGGTTCTGCCGGCTAGCTTGCGGTCGGACATGACCGCCCTAAGTCCTTCAAGTACACCTAGACCAAGGATTCCGACAAGGACTATATGGCCCAAGCTTATCAGCGTAAGAGCTCTTCTTGAAAATGCGAAGGCCGCGAGGGGAACGTTGTTGTCGCCAGCAAACAGAAGCGTCAAGGTAACCACGGCAACCATTGGGATAGCCAAGTAGACAGATTCTCTGTGCGGCCCTGTCACGAGCTTGAAGTCTCCATTCACCAATGCTAGGACTAGAACGAGCCCTAACGCGCCAATTTCAAGAGCAGTGTCCGCCGGACCGGGTAGCCCCAAGCTTATTCCAAATTGGAAATCCGAAATTGGATAGAGTGGAGGAGTAGTTCCAACGATTGAGTCAGCTACGAGATGAGAAAGGATCCCAGCTGAGAATGCTAATCCGAGATTCTTGAACCTAAAGACGAGAACTGCGCAAATGGGCATGAGAATGATCAATGAGTGAGTGTACGTGTGGTGTTGGATTAGCGGTTTGAAGTAGATGTCGAAGTCAGGCAGCATCCCCGCCAGAAGAGCCATGTAAGCCGCGGGGTTTGCCTTGGCTCGCCTTCCAGTAAGCTTGGCGAAGATATAGCTCCAGCAGCTGTGTCCGAGGAGAAACAACACTCACTCTGCTCCACTTTTCCAAGTTTGCCTCAATCCGATGCTCAGCTCGCGGAGACAGCGATCCTCTAATGTTCCTAGATGGAGCTGGGGCTCTCATTCTCTATTGACTTTTCGAGAATTTTTCCCTGTTCGCTCTTACGCCAATCCATGAATAATTGAATCCCTTGTTTGAGGGACACCTTGGGGCTGTATCCTAGAACCTTTCTGGCTTTCTCGATGTTTGCGCAGCTTGCTCTGACCTCGCCTGGCCTTGGAGGTTCGTGATGTATGGGGGAGTTTGGCTTCCTCATCTTGGAGAAGATGGTTGCAAGCATGTTTATCGTTGAGGGACTTCCAGTTCCAATGTTGAACGTGTGACCTATTGCGCGGTCGTTGCGCAGGACGCTTGCCATTGCATCGGTAACATCGGAGACGTAGACGAAGTCCCTTGTTTGCTCTCCATCTCCGTATACCGTCAAAGGTTTGCCGAGTCTAATGGCTTCTGCGAATTGTGCCATAACACCAGCGTAAGGTCCCGGGGACCTTCGAGGTCCGTAGACATTCATAAGGCGTAGAATAACCGTTTTCAAACCGTGCGTTTGATTGTATGCTCTTACATAGGCTTCTCCCGCCGCTTTGGTGGCTCCGTAAAGATTAGAGGGATTTGATCCCAATTCTTCTTCCGAAGGAAACCTCAGCTCGTTTCCATAAACGGCGGCAGATGACGCAAAGATCAATTTGTCTATGGAGTGTTTCAAGCAGGCCTCCAGTACGTTCAAAGTCCCTTCGACATTGACTCTATGGACTAGGTAGGGATCCTCCCTTGATCGTGCGACGCTGACAACGGCAGCCAGATGAACGACGGCGTCAACACCTTCAAGAGCCTCTTCAATCTTGTCATGGTCAAGAACACTGCCTCTCACGAATCTGAATCTTGGATTATTCATTTGTTGACTGACGTTGCCAAGTAGACCGGAGGAAAGATCGTCTAGTACTGTAACTTCGGCTTTCGAGATCACATCATCAATAAAATTGCTCCCGATGAAACCGAAGCCCCCAGTGACCAAGATTCTTTTCATCGGAACTATCCCAGTCGCAAATTCATCACCCTAAAAAGCACATTCCTTCACGCCTCAGATCGGCCCACTACGTTCCGAAGAGGTGACCGCGCCAGCACGGGCCCGGAACATGATGTCGACTGGTCTCCAATAGTATATCCTTACTGTCCACTCCCGTGGATGACAGTTCTTCCATGTAACACCAGGGTAAAATAGAGCTGAAAAGGATGCCCCTCCGTAATAGGCCCGTGCAGAAGCTCATGCAAAAGTCGACTAATGCTGTTCTGCTTTTTCACATAACTCTTAAAGCAGCAACTTGCCGATTTACAACTAGTCTTGAGTCACGTGTACCTCTAAGGTCTTATCAATGATTATTCCGGTTAGTCGCATTTTTCACCTCCTGAGGACACGTGCGGTGCATTTCCTTGGGCTGACCGAGGGGCCCTCTGCAGGCGTGGGAAAGGGACCGAGACTAGGGCTGGTGCTCTCAGGAGTCTTCCTCGTATCTGTTGGGCTACTCGTCATTCTCATCTCCAGCCTTTTCGTCGTCCTCGCAATTCCCATTCTTTTGTTTGGAGCGTACAACCTGACGAATTCAAGGAGGAAGGCGTTGTCTCTTGGCAGGTCAAATCTGCTCGCGCTTTCAGGCCATCTCTGTGCAACAGTTGTCCTCTACTTGCTCTTTACTAGAATTCTCTGGGTCTCCTATGTGACAGACAGCATAGTAGCGTCATACATGGGGGTCTTGAAAGTCATGGCATTGCAAAACCCTTACGGATACTCGATCAAACCCTTTCTCGACCGGTTCAACTTTTCTCCATCCTTCTATACGCCTAGGGTGGACGGCTCGTTTGAGTTTCATCTGAACTACCCCGCGCTAAACTTTCTTTCGCTACTTCCGTTCTATGCTGCGGGACTCCATGATTTGCGTGACGGTGTGTTCGTATTCCACGTCTTGTCGATCCTTCTGATTTTTGGGCTGGTTCCTTCTCGCCAGAAGGCGCTGAGTCTGGCTCCCTTCGTCTTCTTCCCTCCGTTTATTGCATCAAGCTACACTGATAGCATCTGGGCATTCTTTCTGCTCGCTAGCACTGTTCTATGGTATCGAAACCGTAGCATGGGCCTCTTGATGGTAGGGCTGGCGGGCGCAACCAAGCAAATTGCTCTTGTCGCAGCGCCGTTTCTGCTTATCCGTCTATTTCAAGAAGGAGGTACCTCAAGGCTGAAAAATACAGCAATTGGCAGCCTCGCGTTATTAGCGGGTTTTTTGGGCCCAAACATTCCCTTCATACTTTCATCGCCTTCGCAATGGTGGCTCGCAACAATTGCCCCTTACCTCCCAGGTGGTTCCGTTGAGGTTCCAGGAGGAATTGGGCTGTCCGGGATTCTCCTCCAACTGGGATTGGCGCCTCCGCCGCTTTTCTTCGTCGTCCTGATGGGCCTCGCTGGCATGGGATCACTATTTCTGTATGCGACGCGATATTCTGGGTCAAGGTTCTACGTCTGGATCTTCCCAGTCGTCGTGATGTTCTTCTACTATCGATCGTTTCCGAACTACATCTTCTACTGGGTCTTTCCACTAGGGTTTGAATTCTTCAGAAACAGGCCCGCTCGCCCGATCTGGCACATCTCTTCCTTCTCCAGCATCCCTTGGCACCCGGCGATTGGTGGGCGTTTACGTTCCCTGCCCGGAAGGTTGAGGATTCCCCTTCTTACAGGGCTTCTCCTCAGCACGGTGTTCGTCAGTGCTTACGGGGTCTATGTCTCAAACTCACCCCCCCCTCGGGTTGAAGTTCGAATAAACTCCGTTTCGGACCCGGACGGAATAGGCGCCGCGACTCTCTTGAACATAACGCTCGACAACCAGACCCCGAAACCCGTTACTCCCTCCTTCTTTGTCTATTGGTTGTATCTACCATTTCTGTGGTCTTCGAACTCTACAATGATCCTCCGACCATTTTCCACTGCCTCGTACCTTGTGGCATCAACCGATGGAGTGGGAGCTGTGCCACGGTTGACGAGCTTCAGGGTCTACCTCTACGATGCAAGTACGGGAAGCCTTGTAGGTGAGTCCGCCCCCGTGCGTGCGGATACTCCTCTTCCACCCGTAGCGAACTCTCACTTCCGATGGTGGACACTCGACATAGGTGCAGGCGTCAAGGTCCCGTTCGGCTGGAAGCTGACCAAGACCAACACAGACTCATTGACATCAGAGATACGAGGCCTAGATCACAACCAGACGACAGGGGTAACACTTCAACTCAACTATACAAGTTCAGCAACCAACCTTGAGAAGATGATGCTCTCTCAGAAGATTCTTCTCAACGCTACAACCGTGAACCTAACACTATTCGATCCTGCAACATCAAGCATTGGCAGCCGAGCAGCTATCGGAGTAACAGTGACTGACGGCGCTCACCAGCTTTCCTACATCTTTTCCAATAGCACGGCAAAGCCTACGTTTGCCCCCTCCGGATACAACGCGACATCCCTAATTCCAATCGCGGCGTCTACCTGGACCTCGATTTCCATAGATGCAAACCAGGCTTGGGAGGCTCAAGGCTGGACCGTTCCTAACCTGGTGACCTTCACCATATTTCTTCAAGCCGGCAGTGTAGGTCTCTACTCAGCTAACATTCGAGAAGTAACATACGAGTCCTCTGCAAAGTAACCCGCAGATTTCCTAATCCTACTTTCCAGCAGTTGTGGTCCCAACCGCAACCCTAGAAGCGTTACCCGATTATTGAACGGTCAGGCTAATTGAGAACGAATGGGAAAATGTACCGCTGGTAGCTAGGGCAAATATCGTGTAACCTCTCCGAGGCGTCAAGCCTGACGTTGACACAGTAAGTAGTAAACTTGCTGTCCCGCCGGATGTTAGAGTAACCATCGTCGGATTCAGCGTCGCCGTAGGACCGTTCCCGACGATTGGTGAAACCGTTGCAGTGAGGTTCACCGCTCCTGAAAAACCGCTCACGCTTGATAGGGTCAGGGCTGACGTTGCGGAGGATCCCTGTGAAACGGTTATGGAGGTCGAATTCCCTGTAATGGTAAAGTCCTGCGGAGGCGGAGATGCAACCAGCAAGAATGCTTGGACCGAGTGCGATAGTTTTCCACTATACCCTGTCAAGTTCATTGTGAAGGTTCCCGTTGGGGTGGATGTTGGAACGTACACTGTCAGCGTCGAGCTGCTGGTTCCCGTGAGCAGTGAGACAGAGTTCGGGTTCGCAGCCGCGGATATCGTAGTCGTAGCTGGTGGTGTGGCATTCAGGTTCACACTTCCCGCAAATCCGTAGGTGCTGGAGAGCTTGATCGCAAAAGTGGCGACTGACCCACGGCTCAGCGTGAGGGAAGGTGGAGTCAGCGCGACGCTAAAGTCGGGGGCGTTTGGACCAGCATACGAGGCACCGTGAATCAAGGACGAGGAGGCATACGCGCCGCCAGCTATTCCGATGAGGAGAACTAGTAACAGAGTGTATACTGGGATGGGCCGCTTCAATTGGTCTACTTTGACTGCGCCGCTCTTCCCGAATCGAACTAGTGCCCTAAAAGGGCGGGCTAGCGCGGCAATTAACGGCCATAGGGCAAACGGTCTCTGGATCCTCTTCAGAGTCAGAACTAGCCTGAGCCGTTTCGCTCTTCGTACAATTCTGATAATCTCGAATGACAAGTGATCTGGTTCGACATTCTCTGTTTAGGGCTCTTTGGAGTTCTGTTCCATTGGATTGGGATCATTGGGAACGCCCACCGGGCATGAGTTGAAAGTGGTAAGCTACGAAAGCACAATTCGCCGTGTCGACACAATTCATGATTAGACAGTGAATGATGATCTCGGTGGAATGCTTGGATTCATCAAATGTCCTAGAGCCGGCCGTCGAGTTAGCCTGCGGAGGGGCTCATGATCTAGGATAGGCGACTTGATCGCGATCAACTGAGCCATAACCTAGGTTGAATTTTGTATCTCCAGGAATCGCGGTATCGCAAAAGGTTAGTCCGTCACCGATACAAGTGGTCGAACTTATATCGCGCCATCCATACGGGTGTCGAAGCGAGGTTCTTGGAGAAGGAAAAAGGCCCCCTCAGTGGAGACGATAAAGTCGTCTAAGTTTATGCAATCTCTCGGAGACTCCGCGTACACAAAGTTGCGAAAGATTGCTAATGAGAGGGATATCACGGTGCAAGAACTGATCAGAGCTATTGTAATACCGGATTGGCTAAAGACGACGGAAATGCATAATGGAGGGGAGGGTCAGTCGTCAAGGCATCGAAAACTGGTTTCCAGGTCGCGGGCCAAGACCCCCGTTCCCATTGCGATGACGCCAAAGTCGAAAAAGAAACAATAGCTCGTTCTAGCCACGAATAGCTGTGACACCAAACAGCAACGGAGTAATGTTTGCGCGGTTGGTTGAATGACCAAATATTCGTGCTTGGAACTTCTTTGTCTCTAATTGGTATTCTTTCCGAGAAGTGTTCGGTAACTATAGGCTAAAGAGCCTATTTCTGACCACTGACGCTGTCAGCAATGCCCGAGACGAAGGCTAGCAAAGACTGGGTCCCCTTCTCCAAGCAGATCAGACTGGACGAAAGTGATTGGGCAGTGGTCGATGCGCTTTACGAGGACTATCGCAATCGCGAGGGAGTTATTTCTAAGGCTGACTTTATCCGAAAGCTACTCCTCACCGGCGCGCGCTCGCAGCTTCTTTATCTTCGGCAACATTCGCCTGCCTCTCTTTCCCGGGTAGCAAAGACAAGCGGGACTAACTAAGCTAGAAAAGTGGCTAGTCAGTCAAACTCGGAGAACACCGTTTTCTGTCACTTGCCTAGGGAATACGGACAAGGAATGTGAATTGGCTGTTCAGTTTCGTTGTGACAGTAACGGTGTAGGTGTGACCGCTGATGAATTGTTGGAACGCGAAGGGTATTCCACTATAGGTGCATGATTCGCAGCTGACCCCGATGAAGATCGTTGCAGGAGTAGAGCTTCCAGGAAGTACGGTGGTCCCTGTCCAATTGGCAAGTGCCCACGATGCTCCATTACCATCTGATATGGTATACGCTTGGAGCGTTATCGGGGTATTACCATTATTGCGTAGAAACAATGTCAGACCAGTGGGTGAAAGGACGGAAAACCCGGACAGTGTCAAAGACTCGGGAACAGGGTCTACAACATTTACGACCAATACACATGTGTGACTGACATTTCCGTTCACACCAGTTACCGTAATATTGTATTTTCCCAACAGAGTCGAAGTGGTGGCTGATACTTGCAAGGTTGTATAGGACGTCCCTCCGGGCGTAAGTGTCATCGGATTCTGACCTCCCATCACCCCCAGAAATCCGAAGGGCATGGTCGCAGAGAGAGTTACTGATCCACCGAAACCGTTTTTGCTGTCGAGGATAATATTTGTAGAATTGGTCATTCCTGCTACAACATTAATGGAGTAGGGGTAGGCGTAAAGATCGAAATCAGCCAGTAAATTCACGACAACGGTCAAAATCGTTGAGCTGGAAACCACCCTTCTCCCAACCGCAGAGATCCCTGTAATGATTATGGTGTATGTTCCAATCGAAGCATTCTTTGCGGCTTGGATCGTAATTGTAGAAGTCGCTGTTCCTCTGGCAGGCACAATGACATTGCCTTGGCTGAATGTGACCTTCAAACCTCCTCCAGGCGACTGTGCTGCAAGCGAAACAGTTCCGGAATAGCCTTGAATGCTTACGATCGAAACCGTTGAAGTTACATTCATACTTTGGTGAACCATAACTGAAGAAGGGCTGATTGTCAGCACGAAGCTCCCGGTAGCTCTTCGGGCGTCGCTGAAAGCGAAGGGCAGAACGGTTCCGCTAACCGAGAATGAGCCGAACGTGAAGATTAGAAGCAGGACTAGTGCTTTGACTGGGACCCGCTTCTTGGATAGAGTCGTGGTGCATTCCTCCGAGCTCAACCCTTGTGCTATGTATGGTCAGATCGCCACTATACGGCTCCTGTAACCAGACAGCTGAGGCACTGCTTCTAGACACGGCTCTCACGTGGGCGTTCGGCTCACGCTCGCGGCTCATCCTATTACGGTCTTCGGCCAAACACACATTTTGCCGTCGGCGTCTTTGTGGCCGTGGTAGCGATAGGCGGCCTGTTGATACCCTTTGAGTTCGCACCGTTCGTCGTGTTTTGAGCAGATGGAGTCGCATTGCAGCAACTCTTCAGCGCTTCTACTTTTTTCCATTGGGGTAGTCCAGAGTCCGGTTTGTTAAGATATTGTAGTTAGGTCTATCCGCCTGGAACGTCATTCTTTGATGTAGCGGTTGCGTACAAAGCAGTTCCAGTACCAGGTTCTCGATTTTTCGAAATGCCGAAATAGAGACGTCTAGGTTGCGAAAGTGCCTGTGTTCGGATTCTCCTCTTTGCGGCTTCTTCTCAGGAGAAACAACAGGGCCAGAACGATTCCCCCTAGGGCTGCGTAACCAATCAAAGGCAGAGTCGCATCCAAACTGCTAACAATTGAAGCATAATTCTGGCCCGCGAGAACACCTAGATAGATGAGGATGATATCCCATATGACTATGCCGACCGTCGAGAACGCTAGGAATCGGCCGATTCTCATCTTGGCCACGCCAGCTGGGAACGCTATGAGCGTTCGAAGAAGTGGGACAAATCTTGCAAGTAAGACCGCCGCGCTACCGTGTTTCGCGAACCATCTCTCAGCTATCAAGAGATGTCGTTCGCTTAGCTTGATCTTCTTCCCGTACCGGAGTACGGCAGATCTGCCCAGATAGTATCCAATCCCAAAGTCGACTATTGTTCCTACGAGGCTTCCGAGAGTCGCTGCGGCAACGGCGGCCCAAAACTCGAGGCGGCCTTGGTATACCAGGAAGCCGGTCAGCGGTAGAACGACCTCGCTGGGAACTGGAAGCGTTGCGCCCTCAAGTGTCATTAGAAAGAATACTCCCGTATAGCTCCATTGAGAGAGCAAGTTCAGGGCGATATTGAATATCGTGACGTTCAGGCTCAAAGTGCTCTGCCATCCGCGAAACAGGGGCCTTTCAAATCCTTTAGGCTCCATCCGAGCAACCTCTAGGATCAACTCGAGATGGACAGTGCTTCTCACTGAGATCCTAAGGTAACTGTTTTAGAGTTCGATCGAAGGTTTGTCCAACGATGACTCACCGTGTGCATGAGGAAGGCACTTCCGGCAAGGTCATACTATTCCTAGTGCTCGGAGTTTTCCCAGCGATCTTCATGTTGATTGTCTTGGTTCTGGGACCAATGCTCGGATTGCGGTTCGGGGCTTGAAATTCGAGCTCAGGGGGGAAGTCCGCTCAATCTTGAGCAGAAGATTGAGTAGACCGAAGAGGCATTCTCCCAGGAGAGGGCAATCATAAGTGACTTCGTGGTTTCAACCGAGTCGTAGGGCAGTGGCTACGTTCGGATTCGGATAGTATTTCTTGATGTCGGAAGCTCCGTACTTCGTGTTAAACAACTCGATGACTTCGTTAACCTGTCTTTTCTCGGTTAGCACTGAAAGTTTGCCCTCGAAGGTCTGTCGGTCCGCGCGGATCTTCACCTGGGGGTTCCGGACTATGTTCTTGTACCATTGCGAATCTGTACCCGTAACAGGGAGTAGCAACACATCAGATCCCCTTAGGACGAACCAAACGGGACGAGGAAGAGACTTCCCACTCTTTCTACCCCTAACGGTCAGCTCTATCTCCTTCTCTTTCTTCAACTTGGCGAGTATGGCTTCCGATTTCAACTTGGGAGCATATGTCGACTCCATCTCTGAATGAAAAAGGCTCCGTTGATCCATGGAAGTCGCGGTAACTCGGTGGCAAGCCGCTTCGCCCTGACGTTGACTAGAAAGTTTCAATCCTTCTCCCATCATGGATTCAGACTAGTCACATACGCCAGCCAGGTCAAATTCCAGACAGGTCCTTCCTGAGCCCTGTCCGTCTAGGCCCAAAACCTCGACCTGAACGGATAACTGGGATCAGCGTGTGCCTGGTAACTTTACGCTTAAGCTAGGCCGTCGTTGGTTGACCTTAGTGACGGCCTTGCGACGGATCGCAATTCGTTCGGGCGTTACGGATCTCTCGATGCAGGAGTCTAAGTTGACATCGGTTCCATCAAACCACCGGCCCTTTCACGAGTTTCCGGTCGCTACCCTCGATGAGTTGGTGAAAGAGCTTGAGATCACCGGCCAGGGAATTGACGTCCTTACCGTCGAGGGGATCCCCCACCTAGTCTGTGGAAAACTTCTAGCTAATGTTCTAGTCCAGACCGAGGCTGTCAAACGCGTGCCTGGAGATCTCCTCGCCATCTACCAGTACTGTCAAGGCTGCAGGGTAGCTGTTCGGGTCCTCTAGTTGAGACGGCTTGGAACTTCGTAGCGGTTCAAGCAAGACTCGGAGAAACGCCCCGTACTTCCGGGCGACTTTCAGGGCCCAGGCTTCGGCCTCAAATGCGCGACCGAGAACCGGTTCACGACTTTACGTTGACCAAGACTAGTCTTGCCGAGTTAATCTCTTCATTCTCCTCTTCGTGTGCTCCAAACTTGCGCGCGCTTTGATAGTCAAGAGAGCAAGCGATGTGACCAGACCAAGAAGGCCGCCTATCAAAAGCAGCCACATGCTGTTGGAGATTGCAGGAATGCCGCACAAGAGACAGCCGCCGCTCGAGCTTCCACCCGAGCTTCCAGGTGACCCTCCACCCGGCGGAGCAGTTGCTGCTCTGTCTACTTGGATGCCCATAGCATGGGTGGTTGTCACCGGAGGGGTGCTGTCATCAGTGGCAACGAAGGTGATCGCGTAGTATCCTGTCTGGCTGGGACTGGGTTTCCATGAGAAGAGCCCAGTTGATGAGTCGAATGCCGCGCCCGGGGGTAGCTGTGATGCTGACAGAGTGACTATTCTTGCGGGATTGGAGCTTGTTGCGGTAACCGTGAAGTTGATCCATGTCCCCGAAGTCACTGTTTGGTTTCTTGGGAGTGCGAGAGTAAGGGGGCTCGGAGCTTGTACGTTGACGGTTGTTGTTGCCAAGCTGTTCGCTTGGGGTGAGGCGGAGTCCGTAATTGTCAGCGTGACTGCGTAAGATCCTGCGGCTGAATATGCGTGGCTTGGGGACCTTCCTGTTCCGGTGGCACCATCGCCGAACGAGAACGAGTAGCTGTAGGGCGCGACTCCTCCTATTGCCGACGCGGTGAAGATTACCGGTTGGCCTACTTGTGGAGAGGAGAGAGAGGCTCTGACGGTAGCAGAGAGTGGGAGGGTTGTGTAGACAGTTACAGATTGTGAGCTTGTGGCGGTTTGCGCGGGAGATGACGAGTCAGTTGTGGTTTCTGCTACTGTGAACGTTTGGGCGGTAGTGAATGCATGGATTACTGTGCTTCCGGTGCCTGTTGATCCGTCCCCGAAGGTCCAGCTGATCGTGTACGGTGACGTGCCGCTTGTTGTTACGGCGGTAAAGGTGACTGGTGTGTTGACAAGAGGAGTTGAGGGGAGGAATGTAAATCTGGTCGACAACGGTGGGGGTGGTGTTACGGTCACAGTCTTGGAGCTGGTGGCCGTCTGGGATGGTGTGGATGAGTCAGTAGCGGTCTCGGTCACGGTGAATGCTTGGGCGCTGGTAAATGTGTGAACAATGGAAGCTCCAGTGCCAGTTCCTCCGTCGCCGAAGTTCCAGTTTACCGAGTATGGGGCAGTTCCTCCGGTCGTTGTAGCTGTAAATGTCACGGGGGAGTTTACAGTCGGGCTTGTTGGTTGGTATGCAAAGCTAGTTGAGGGTGCGGGTGGCGTCGAGACCGTTACCGTCTTTGAGCTTGTGGCGGTTTGCGATGGGGAAGAGGAATCGGTAACTGTTTCAGTTACAGTGAAAGATTGAACAGTGGAATAGGTGTGAGCTGTTGAAGCTCCCGTTCCCGTTGAGCCATCTCCGAAGCTCCAGCTAATGGTGTAAGGAGAAGTTCCGCCAGTTGTTGTGCTTGTGAAAGTCACGGGTTTGTTCACAAGTGGGTTGCCGGGTGAGACGGTGAAGCTTGTCGAGAGTGGAATTGGACCAGCGTTGAGGCCCAAGTTGTACCAGTCAACGTTGACAGCGTTGAGGAGGTAACCTTCCGTTCCAATCTCAATGCCCTGTAGTGTACACTGAGTGTTCGATGGAAGTCCCCATGCGGCAAGGTCTCCTTGACAAAGCTGCGTAGCATCGGCAGTGAGTGTTCCAGTCTGTCCAGGGTTCACTTGCAGAGTTACAATGTCCCAGCCGAAAGAATCTCCGGGGTCGTATGTCGCTATACTTCCTATCGGACTGTCCGTGCCGCCGATGTTTTCAACGCGAGACTGGGTGTCCAACCACGAGTAAGTCGTGCTCCCGGATGTGGAGGTGGGAATCTGATAGTAGAGTGCAATGTAGAGGTGATATCTAGAACCGGAGAGAAGACTTCTGCTAAGAAAGTTGAACGACACCGTCACACTGGTTATTCCTGGTGGGAGTGCGGTGCCCACTGTCGAGTGCCAGGGAAAGGTTCCCCGTTGGCCGGTGCAGTAGCCATAGCTGTTCGATCCGCCTCCGGGTGTCGATTGCCGGGTTTGCAATACTCCGTTCGAAATCGTCTCCGTTCCGCCCGGGCAGTTGTTGATGAACCAAGTATTGTCGAAATTTCCTGTGATCGATGATGATACGACTGCGGTGTGAGTGGCTGTTGCCGTCTGCTGGGGTGAGGACGAATCGGTCACGGTCTCTGTGACGGTGAACGATTGGGCTGTAGTGTATGTGTGAGTTGCTGTCGCGCCTGTTGTAGTCGCGCCATCACCGAAATTCCAGCTGACTGTGTAGGGTAGGGTCCCGCCCGTAGTAATTGCAGTGAAGGATACAGGGGAATTGACTGTGGGGTTTGCTGGAAGGAACGTAAAGCTCGTCGAAAGTGGGAGTGAAGCTAGGACTGGGATCGCTTGTGTGCTGGTCGCCGTCTGTGTCGGTGTTGAGGCGTCTGTGGCTGTCTCGACAACGGTGAACGACTGGGCTGTCGCGTACGTATGGGTGGGCGTAAGTCCTGTTCCAGTTGCTCCATCACCAAAGTTCCAGTTTACCGTGTATGGGGCTGTTCCTCCTGTCGGTAGGGCGGTGAAGGTGACAGGCGAGTTAACGGCTGGGCTTGATGGTAGGTAGGTATAGCTGGTCGTCAAAGGCGGTGGATTTGTAACTGTCACCGTCTTGGAGCTTGTAGCACTCTGCGAGGGTGATGACGAGTCCTTTGCTGTTTCAGTGATGGTGTGGGATTGGAGACTTGTGAAGATGTGCGTCAGTGACGCTCCCGTTCCTGTTGTGCTATCTCCGAAGTTCCAGGTAATTGTGTAGGGCGATGTTCCGCCGGTTGTTGTCGCTGTGAATGTGACGGGGACGTTTACTATCGGAGTCAAGGGAGAGATTGTGAAGCTTGTCGCCAGTGGTGGAGGGGTCGAGCTTCCGAAGACATCCGTCATTGTTTGGGCTGCAGCATCGATCGTGTTTATAGTTGGGAGAGCCCAGTTGTTTTCGATCAGATGCAGGATGGAATATTCGTCGTAGGCATTGTTGACTTGTGAGGTGAATCCTGCGTTTATTCCAGCGTGTGGTCCGTACCAAACGTTTGGCGTGTCACCGTTCGAGTTGCATCCTGAACCGCCATTGCTTGCCCCGCATTCGTCCCACCAGAGTAAGAGAAGAACTCTCTTTCCAGAAGTGAATAGGTTGCTTGCAAAAAGTGATCCTGCTGAAGGACTTGAAACTGTTCCGCTCCCAACGAGGAAGTTTTGCACATAGGTGTCTCCAGAAGCCACAGAATTATCGTGCATGTTGTGGCCGTCGGTGGGAGTGTACCAGAGTAAGTTGGGAGGACTCGCGGAGTTGGCCGCGGCGATGAAATTCGCGGTTGAGACGCTACTGCTTGTGAATATGTTTGGACTGCTACTTGTGGTCGCGAATCCTGTGAATGGGAAGTGATCGTTCCCTCTTGGGCATCCACTCTCACAGTATGCTTGCCATGTCAGGCCGGCAGCTGCCATTCGATCAACGATCGTAGGACCAGGCAAACAGCAGGAATAACCGTCAGAGATGCTGTTGTCGGCTCCAATTAGTGCGGTGTAGCATCCCGCAGAACATCCGTTTACACTTCTACCAGCCGCTCCATAACCCTGATAGTGCGCCAAATTAGCGCTCACAGGAACGAGTTGACCGTTTATGAACGGGGCCTGCGAAGAGGAACCAATAACGTCCTGATATCCTGTGTTTTCCATAGCAATTATGACTATGTTGTCGAAGTTGGTTCCAGTTGCCGCTTGTGCCTGCGGGATGGCAAGAACCGAAGATGCGATTATTCCTATGATCAGGATGCTCGCTAGTAGGTGAACTCTCAACATCATGGTCCTCCAAGTTTGACCTCAGCTACGGAGAGCTGCGGGTACGAATCTAATGATACGATTGCTGTTTTCATTCTCAACATTCCTTCACGATCTCGGGCGTGATGGTTATGGCCCGAGCCGAACGGCCTGCTCGCATTGCCGAGGTAGAACCAGACTCTTTGTTGTGAGCGAGTTCTTCGGCAAGAAACTAGTATAGTACCCATTTCCGCTATAGGTAATGTCGAACTTTTCGGCCGTGGTTCGAGTTCATGTGCCCAGTTACCACTGTAATCTTGCGTGGACTTTGCAAGAGTCCATGCGAGGTTGGATTGGCGTTGAGCGTTGCCAACGCAGCCTGAGCTATTGCTTGAGCTACGCTCTCTTTTCGGAATGACATGGCCGCTTAGTTCGCGGAAGGGCTCTAGACTAAAGTACCGGAGAAACAGCAGGGCCGGAATAGAAGCCCAGTCTTTCTGCTCGCGTCTCTACTCCGTAGAGTATTGTTTCAATGGGGGCCGCTTCGACCCGCGAGGCTGAGTCTATCGTGTATCGTAGGAAGAGTTTCAGGAAAAAGAACTCGTCCCCAGCGATCGAAGAGCCTCGAGGCTCAGCGGTTGGAGGAACTACTAACGACTCCATCGCTCCAACTGTGCAGTGGCTGATCTTTGTTTATAACATGTATGGTACAGTGGCTGGTCAGCGCTCTTCGTATAGCGATAGCTGTCCCGGTGCAACCGGAGTAGCCCTCGGACAGATGCGACAAAATGCCGTAGCCAACTCAAACAATGCGTGTGTCGTTGCTTTGAGGCTAGCCCCCGGGGGATTGTTTGAGCGAGTGATCTTAGACGATGTCCCACGATGCCTCTTAGGTCGAGAGGATACTTCGGTTAGGGGAGATCGAGGTTGAAGTGAACGGAAAATTGGCTTTTTCCCGGGGCCCGGTGAGTACCAGGCATTAGGAACAAGTGTTCCAGTATTTTGACATAATCGACCAAACCATCAGAGGAACAGAGGACGAGTCGTGGCTCAGGCTATTCGGCGTTACTGGTCGAGCGTTCCCGGATTTGCAAGGATTCTCTTAGCCGTTCAAGCAATCGTTATCGTCGGCCTTGCGGGCTGGGTCTACAATGAGTACCTAAACAATCAGTATCTTCAGGTGTACATGTATGGCCTTCTCGCTGGAAGAGAGTCCATGCTTGCGATTGTAGGCTTTGGAGGCCTGGTTGGAACGGCACTGATCGGGATCCTTCTCAAAGCGGGGAATATTCTCGGAGAAATTGAACACCTTTCAGAAAAGGTCGAGGCCGGGTCCGACATGAAAACAGTAGGCGTGCAAGAGTCATCCCCAATGCCAGTTCTCAAAATTGCGCGCCCCGAGACTAGGGATGAGATTGGCCAATTGCACGGTTCTATGCAGAGATGGAAAAAGCGCTCAAACTACGAAGAATAAGCCCGAGAGCTACTCCTTGAGTTCAAGCTCTCTTAGTAATTTCTTGTAATGAGTGTTTATGATCTCCCAAAGTCTATCTTTGTTTTCCCCGGTCACCGTTTCCCGTTCAAAAGTGATCTCTAGTGCTTGGTCTGGAAGCTTGAACCCGTCTATTCTGATCTCCGGAAGTCTCGCCTTCAGCAAGTCCTCGTTTATCGTATCTTGAAGCTGCATCAGCTTCCTAGGATTTGGCAAGTCGTAGCAACCGAGAATTTCGGCATTGCATTTCAATATTTAACCCCCTGAGCCTAATCGAGAATCGCTTCAAAGCGCGAGGTTCTAGAGTGTTCCCGAGTCGGGCAAAAAACTTGACTCAAGCGCCCTTGGAGCAAGCGGGTGTGATCGACGCTCTGAATTTCGCTCGGAACCTTCGTTTCGATTTTTTCAAAGCCTCACCGAAGAGTTGGCATGTGCAGAGGCGTTGCGCTCGTGGCTGTCCCGCCATGCTATTCGTGAAAAATAAGTACCATGACTAGGCTGCTCTTGTTTCACCACTTTGACATAGGCCCAGAGCCTTCTTCGGAAACAAGGGAGAACTGGCAGGGTTTTCAGTTTATGACTCAGAGTGCCGATTTTCCGGGAAAGAGGTTGACTCCAGGCTACGCCAAGATCGTAATGGCGTTACAGTCGCTGGTGATCGTCTTTTTCGCCTTCTGGCTTGTCGAGGAATACTTGAACAATATCTATTTCCAGGCGTACGTCGGCGACATAATCCAGACTGACGGCTCGCTCATCGCGATTCTAGTCTTCGTTGGCGTGCTGGGCTTGGCCCTGGGGCTTTTCAAAGTTCTAAAATCAACACACCAGCAGATTGGAGCTCTGGCCAATGGGCCGCGAGTTCCCACAATGTCTCCGGTAATGTCAACTCCGAAGCAAGCTGTGGACCTTCACCCGATGGTGGCCGCCCTCAAGGCAGACATGGCCCACCAGGCTTCAATGGAACCTATTCCGCAAGTAGAGATTAGAGAGACCCCACCGCCCCCACCTGTAATGCCCCGGCCAACCACGCCGCCGGAGAGAACTCAGATGGGTACTCCTTCCACTGTGATAACCGGGACCATGCCGGTTTTGAAGAGAGTAAATCCTGACCAGAATAGAGGCCAGAACTCTCAGCAATAAGATTCGAAAGTTATCTCGTGATCAGTTGTCGCACTTGGTTTAGTGAATCATGTTCACGCGGCCGTTTGGCCACAAAATGGACACGCGAACAAGCCGTACGCGTTGACGCGTCCGCATTTCTTGCATACATGCTGACCGGTTTGGAGCGTGTTCGCTGTGCTTGAAGGGGCGCGAGGGCGAGGTTGAGGTTCGGGCATTATCACTCCAACCAAGCAAGTGATTATTCCGGCGACAAACAGAGCTCCTCCACCAATGAATATGGGCAAATCATTTGCGCAGGCGAACACGTTGCCTGAGAGTATCGTCAGTAGGCACGAGCTGGCCGCTGCGGCTGTCAAAACGGGACCCAGGACAACCATTATTATTCCGAGAATGAAAATATCAGGTCTCAATGGTTTCCAAGACCCATCGTAATCACTTCTATGCAATCGGCCTGGGAGGGGTTTTCTAAGCCATTGTTACCATCCTTCCGAGTTCAAGGATGCCTCGGGAGCTCTCGAACTGGCGATAGCTCGCGCAGCCGGCCATCGAGACCTTCCTGTCAGGGACCGGTTTTCCTGCGACATATCCTCGGATGAACAGAGGTCGAGGGCTTACAACCGGCAGACGTCGCCTTCTGTTCCACAGCCATAGCCTCCTGATAGAGGCAGCACGATAGCTAGGGCGAAGCTTGTGAATATGGCGATCTTCGGTAGAGCCGAGACGAATCTAATCTTCCACATATTTGTCTTTCACCTCCCCGACCATTTTTACGTATTCTTCGAAACCGTGCCGCATCTGCTTCTTGTTGACTCGTGCGCCGTCTTCTGCATAGCTGGTCGAGTTTTTCCAGCCAACTATGGCGCCTGCGAGCAGCATGAACGCTACGAGTGCGATTGCGGTGTATCTGTTGGTCCAGAATGGTACTGTTAGGAAGAGCGCGCCACCGAATAGCGCGAGTAGGAGAAGATACTTTGAGGCGTCAAGTAGGAGAATATATTTCGAGGTTATTCTCCGGAGATCCGGCTAAAACCCGCTAAAGAATATAAAACAATCGATACTCATCATTCCATAATGGTCGATCGCCCCGACCGTTGGAGATTGGTCAACCTCTCCTCTGTCTTCTTGGCGGACTTCTAGTGCGGGATCCTTTTTGGTCCAACCCCGATCGCGACATAGTTTAGATCGCTGAAGGCGCCAGGATCGTAGATTCGCCTTGCGTCTACAAGGTTTGGCGTTTTCATTTGGGCTTTGAAATCTTTGGCTTCGAGCTTTCGAAGTTCATCCCATTCGGTCATTATGATGGCGCAGTCAGCTTCCTTGAGAGCGGCCCGAGGATTCTCTGCGTACTCAATTTGGTCTGCCAGCTGCTTCTTCGTGTTGGCTATGGCCATGGGATCGTAGGCGACAATGCTCGCACCTTTTTTCATGAGACTCTCGATGGTGCGTAGTGATGCTGCTTCCCGGATATCGTCTGTGTCCTTCTTGAACGCGAGACCTAGGACTGCGACTCGCTTGTTCGACAGTGATCCGAGGAGTGTCTCCGCCATGCTAACCACTCTGTTGGCTTGGTGTTCGTTGGTATCTTCGGTGGCCTGGAATAGGTGGGGATTGTATCCGTTGTTCTTGCTGTAGTTGATTAGAGCTTGGAGGTCTTTGTGGAAGCAGCTTCCTCCATATCCGGGGCCGGCTTTCAGGAATAGTTTTCCGATTCTAGGATCGTGACCTATAGCCTCTGCTATTGTGCTAACATCTACGCCTGGTATCTGCTGGGCGATATTCGCAATGGTATTGATGAAGCTCACCTTGGTCGCTAGGAAAGCGTTGCTAGCATATTTGACAAGCTCAGCTGCCTCAGGAGAAGTCGAGATAATCGGTGGAAGCTCGGATCCATAGAATCGCCGGTAAAGCCTAGTAAGTTCGCTCGCTGATTTCTTCTCGTTAGATCCGATAACTATCTTATCCGGGTGAAGGGCGTCGTTGATCGCGGTTCCCTCTTTCAAGAACTCGGGATTTGCACATAATCCAAGCTCGGGTCCTATCTTCTTGCCGCTCGACTGTTCTAAGAACCGTTTTACCGTGCCGTTGGTGGTGCCGGGAATGACGGTGCTCTTGACAACGACAAGGTGGTATCCCGGCTTTTCCCGGAGAACGTTCCCTAGGTCCTCGGTTGCGTTTTTTATGTAGGAGAGGTCGATTGATCCGTTCTCTTGACTTGGAGTTCCAACTGTCAAAAACGTTGTATCTGTCTCCCCAGCCCCGGAAATGTGGTTAGTAGCGCCTAGGAGTTTTTGTTTGACAGCTCTCTTGAGCATCCCTTCGAGCTGCGGCTCATGAAGTGGAGCTTTTCCTCTTTGGATCTGTTCTATTCTCGCCTCATCAATGTCGATTCCAATCGTCTTGATACCGCGGGATGCGAAAGTTGCCGCAGTGCACAGACCGACGTATCCCATTCCGACGATCGAGATGGCTGATGTGCTCTTCAAGTTGCCGGGCAGTATTTACGAGGAACTATAAAATCTGGCGATTCTCCCGCCTCATCTTCCCACCGTGTTCAATCCGCTTGCCTGACGAAGTAGGAGACTCTCGATGGTGGCCAAATACGCTATCAGGATCGCATGGCTGGGCGACAAGAATCTCTCTCTCGTAGCTCTACTCGTCATAAGTTGAGCAACTTCAGACCCATCGGTTTGATTCAGATTTCGGTTCGATCCCAGAAACGGTTAATACCTGATTACCCAATGTGGGTGGTGGGGTAATTGGGTGTTTGAAGGAGAAGAAGGTACTGCTGGCGGTTCACATTGACGAACGGGGAAGGACGACCATCCCGAAGAGGATTCTAGAGCTTCTCGGAATTCAGCCGGGAGGTATCATGGTGTTCTCGAGACAAGGGGATGGACCCTTTTTCGTGGGAAAAGGGGAGCTGAAAGTGGACATTCCATTCCTACAGAAGAGCCGGGGCAAGAAACCCTCCAGTTAGCCGAGTAGGACTGGGCAACGCTGGCGAAGAAATCGAATACAGTGGACGATGGGTCCATTAGCGCAATGTTGAATCAACAATACGCGACAGGCTTCTTTTCAGGGGTCGTGACGGTTACCCAAGGGGTTAGAGCTGTCTTCCAGCAGGCGGTTGGCCTCGCCAATCGTGCTCGGAATGTTTCAAACACAATCGACACACGATTCAACATTGGGTCCATCAACAAAACATTCACTTCCATTGCCATCGCACAGCTCGTGGAGGCTGGACAGTTGAATTTCGACGCGCCGATTGCGAATTATCTACCTGACTATCCGAATCGTGACGCTGCACAGAAAATCACACTCCACTATCTGCTGACGCATCGAGCGGGTCTTCCGGAATACATGAGCCCGGACTACGTGCGCGAGCGATCTAGTATCTCTACTCTCGATGATCTGGTTCAGGTTTTCGCCTCCAAGCCACTGCTATTCGAGCCTGGCACTCGTCAGGAGTACAATAATTCCGGATATGTTTTGCTCGGACGCCTCATCGAAATGGTGACCGGAACGCCTTACGAAAAATATGTGAGAGCACACATCTACGATCCGGCCGGCATGTTACAGACGGGATTCGAGCAAGGTCGTACAGAAGGTGTTGCAACTGGGTATGTGTCGGTTGGGCCGGACGGGCTCCCAGCTATGTCTCGAGAGCGTGTCCCAGCGGCATCAGGAACATCTGAGATGAACGAAAACACGAGGCTGCTGGATCGTGGGAACCCCGCTGGCGGGGGCTATTCAACGGTGGCAGACCTTGTGGCGTTTGCGCAGGGGCTAACAACAGGTAAGCTTCTCGGCCAAGGTATGACCGATCATCTCCTAAACGGTACTTTTTCAGGCGCAGAGCGGCCCAAGCATGGGTACGCGCTTCGCGAACAAGTCGTTGGGAGACGACGCTTCGTCGGCAATGGAGGTGGAGCGCCTGGCGTCAACGCTGAGTTCCGATTCGAGCCGAACGGAGACCACACGATAGTCGTGCTGTCGAACTTGAGCCCACCGTCCGCAACAACCATCCTGAATCATGTACTCGAAACCCTCGGAGCTATCGATGCCTAAGACCGATCACGTATCGAGAGTGCTCAAATCCCGAGACGACTGACTATGGATCAGGATTGTACAGTTGTAGCCTGCATGCCAGAGATTATCGACTCTACTTCATCTGTCATCTGAGCTACTCTGCCTTCCTCTATCACGAGAATCATGTTACAGTTTCTCAATGTGCTTGCGCGGTGCGCGATCATCATGGTCGTCCTGCCCTTCATCAGCTCCTGAATCGTCTCGAGAATCGCGGATTCGGTATGAACATCTAGTGAGCTGGTGGGCTCGTCGAGTATGAGGATGGGTGCGTTCTTTAGAAATGCGCGGGCCAGTGATATGCGCTGACGCTCTCCGCCGGAGAGCTTCATTCCTCGATCGCCGACCAACGTGTCATATCCGTTTGGTAGACCTGTAATGAACTCGTGCGCTTTCGCTGCAGTTGCTGCTGCGATAATTTCCCCCATCGATGCATTGGGGCGGGCGAAGCGAATGTTCTCGGCTACGCTCGTCGAAAAAAGTACTGTCTCCTGGTGGACGACTGCATATTGGTTTCGGAGGTCGGCGAGCTTGTAGTCTTTCAGATCGACATCGTCCAAAGTTATTACGCCTCGGGTGGGGTCAAAGAGGCGTAGGAGGAGGGTTGAGAGCGTGGTCTTGCCTGAGCCGGTCGGACCGACTACGCCAAGACAATTGGCTGCTGGTAGCTCGAATGATACATCTTGGAGTACTGGGTGGCCTTTCGTGTATTCGAAAGAGACTTTCTGAAAGGCGATCTTGCCCTTGGCTCTGGCTAGGGGGAGCGCGTTTGGTGATTCGGGGACGTCGGGTTTTTCGTCGAGAACAGCACGATACCTCTCGACTCCCGTCAATGACATTTGGATGTCGAGTATTGACTGGCCTACGTTTCGGAGGGGGGTGTAGAGCTGGGTCACATAGTAGTTCACGACCAGAAGGCTGCCAAGGGTCAGTATGCCTGCTTGTACGTGGCCGATTCCTATGTAGAGGACAGCGGCCAGACCGGCTGCTGTTACGATTCCGACGAGTAGGCTGTAGACTGCGCTGTCTACTTGTACTTTGAGGGCTGCGGTCTGACTTGCGTCGTAGTGTGAGATTAGCTGCTGGTTTTTTCGTTCTTCCTGACCATACGATTTGACGAGTCTGGAGGCGCCCAGGCTCTCTTGTGCCACTGCCATGGCAGCGCTCTCTGAGGCTCGGTACTTTCGCCATCCGGCACGGATTCGCGGCCGGAATACGAATGTAAGGAGGAACATCAGGGGAGATACTAGCAGCGCTACTAGGGCGAGCTGCCAGTCGAGGTAGACCATGACAAGGATCATTGCGGCGAGAGTCAGGATGGAAGTTGTGAGTGGGATGACGCTGTCGATTCCGAACGACCGAAGCATTGGGGCATCGTTGAGTGTACGGTAAGCTGAGTCAGCAGCGCCCATGGTGTCGTGGTAGGCGATGGATAGGCGTTGCATCTGTCGGAATAGGCGAGCTCGGACGTCGAGTGTCATCCGGTTTCCGATCTTGTTGCTGTACCAGACGTTCAACAGGTTCTGGAGGTATGTGACAACTGCGGTTCCCATGAGTAGACTGATCGCTAGCCCTAACGCGATACTCTTGGAAACTTGGGATCCTGTAAAGACCGTGAGATATCCGGGCAACGGCTGAGATCCGAGAACACTGTCAACTAGGAGTTTGATGGGCAGAGGAACAATGAGGGTTATTGGCACAGCTAGCAGCGATATTGTCAGAATAGCAACGATCGGCCAAAGATACGGACGAAGATCCTCAAAGGCTCGCTTCGCAACACGGGACCCCAACATACTACCCATGATAATGGCAGATCTCTCGAATAAACCCTCGGAATCACGGTCGTTCCTCGTTCTACTGATCAAAGGAAGGCCGGTTCCGTTTCTGTATTACTCGAATATCCTCTGCTATCGGAGCTAGTAATTATAAGCTCTAAACAACTCCACTCTCTCTCAAGGTAGCGGATTCTATAGTTGTTGAAGAAGGCGGTTATCCCTGCTGCGGGGCTGGGAACAAGACTCTTATCAGTAACGAAAGAGCAACCGAAAGAAATGCTACCGGTCTTCGCCAAAGGAAAAAATGGAGACCTTTGCCTGAAACCGATAGTACAACTTGTCTTCGAGCAATTGTACCAGGTTGGCTTCAGAGAGTTCTGCTTTATTGTGGGAAGGGGGAAGAGAGCTATAGAGGACCACTTTACTCCTGATCTCTCTTTCGTCTCCATGCTTGACAGCAAGGGGAAAGATGGTCCCGCAGCGGATCTGGAGAATTTCTACAAGATGATCGAGGGCTCTACTGTTTCTTGGGTTAACCAGCCTGAGCCGCGGGGTTTTGGCGATGCGGTGTTGAAGGCGAAATCGTTTGCTGGATCGGATAAGTTCATGGTACATGCGGGGGATAGTCATTTCATTTCTAGAAACGCGGATCACTTGCGGAGAGTGATGCGGATGAGTGAGGGGTCCAAGGCCAACGCTCTCTTTCTCTCGATGGAGGTTGACGATCCGAAGCGGTTTGGGATTGTAGAGGGTGAGATGGTTGAGAGTGGGCTTGTGAGGGTGAAGAGGCTGGTTGAGAAGCCGTCGAAGCCGGCGTCGAAACTGGCGATTATGCCTGTGTATGTGTTTGATTCGAATATTTTCACGGCCTTGGAGGCGACGCAGGCAGGGTTCGCAGGCGAGCTGCAACTGACCGATGGGATTCAGCAGATGGTCGACTGGAACCTCAATGTGTACACGACAAAAGTGGAATCAGATGAGATCTGGCTGGACATAGGCTCACCTGACCTATACTGGCAGGCACAGAACCTATCGCACAAACACTATTCCCAAGAGCCCTCCAACTGAATTGGAAGGGCTCCAGTTTTCGGATCTGGCTCTGCGTCCTTGGCATGCACTGACTGTAGGTCTCGACTAGATCCCGAGTTCTGCTCGAAGGAAATCCTTGACGCCGTTTTGTCCTGTTGCCTTCAACCATATGGGTCCGTGATCACGTTGCAGCTCTAGGGTGAGTGTTAGGAATGGGCAGCAGAGTTGCTCCAGAGTAGCCCACTCCGATAATCCTTTGAAAAGAAGGGGTTTGTTCGGAAACCGGATTCCATAGCCGTCGGGTAGTTCTTTGATTTCGAGGTGCGTCGGGAATAGATCCTTTGCCAGGATGCTGTGTCGTTTTCTCTGTTCCTGGTCTAGGGCTGAAAGATCGCAATAAAACGGAGATACCTCTCCTTTCTCTTGATCGCTCTCGGGACTAAGCAATGGTGGTCATCGCTTTCCTTGTTCGGCCCGAGGTCCCTCTATTGTGCAGCATTCGCAGGCGCATCCTTCGTCGCAATAGTCGCAGCAGCTCATCGTTCTCTCTTGAATTAGTCAGGCGCTTTCGTTGGTATTTGAACAATGGAGTTCCTGCCCGGTAACTTGGTTACGCTATGGTTAGGATGACCAAGATAAATGAGTGCAGGCTCGAAGCTCATTGCACAAATACTATTCGCACGAACAGGTATCCTAGTCTAGGGATAAGATAGGTCTCGTGCTAGAATTGATGGACGCGATGATCGAGGAATACATAGAAGAGATCAAGGAGTCCATTGATCATATTCCGTTTCAGGGAAAGAGGGTCTTAGTCTCTGGCGGTTCAGGGGTTTCTCGGCGCCTGGATCTTTGGGAAAATCTAGTTAGTGGCTGTTTGTCTCGTTTGTGATCTGGATCTCAGGATTAGATGGCCGCCGGTTCCTGCAATGGCGAGTATGACCGCGATTATCGCGAAGAATATTGTTGGTGCCAGTCCTAGGATCGTTGCAGGGGCAGGTGGTGTCTGACTTGGAGCAGCAGTCACCTTGATCGTCGCTGTCCTGGTGTGGGTATTGAGGCCGCTGGATCCCGTTATAGTTACGTTGTAGGTGCCGCGGAGTGCTGAATAGCAGCTCAAGTATACTACTCTCGAGCCTGATATTGTATTGGGACTGATCGTGTCGCAGGATAGACCCGCGGGAACAGTGTCGGTTAAGGTAACTGTGTCGGTGAACCCGTTGAACGGTGCTATCGTTATCGTGAAAGTGGCTATGACGCCGCTCGCTACGGAGGGAGGACTTGCTACGGTGAGTGCGAAGTCTGGAGTGCTCGGGTTGGAGAAGATGTTTGTGGATTGGATCTTGACATCAGTATACTGCAGGTATGCGCCGTCGCCGCTTGAATTATGGAGGACAGCTAGAATCTTGGATTCGAGAGTTATCCCACTCGCCTGGTCCCAGACGTAGACGAGATTGACGACTAGGTTCCCGTAGGGTCGCTGTGTAAAATTGAGAATATTCACCGGTCTCGTTAAGCCGAGATACGACATTAGGATGGTCTGGTTTATCGTTGGGGTATACACGGAATAGGCTCCGGTCCATATATGGTCCCCAGCTGATAATCCTCCCGCGATGAGTCCGAAGGTCAGATTTCCATTTCCGGTTGACACGTCGCCGTTATAGAATATGGTCCGGGTTGTGGAGTTCTTGTAGGTCGAGACTGATTGTATTGTGACGTTTTTTGGGGAGTAGAGGTGTTGGACGGTTGCTGTGATATGGTCTGTTAGGTTCAGGTCCTTGATGGACTCGGGTTCAGGATGATTTTGCACACCGATTTCATGATAGGTCACGTTGACTGGAGCGTAGATGGCCCACTGACCCTCGGCGATGCCAACGGTGTAAGGGGGCGTTGCATAAACGGAGAGAAAGAATGGCGACAAGAGGGCGAGAAAGAGGATCGAAACTAGGAGATGGACGAGGGATGGCCGGTTCAAAGTGACGGTCCCGATCGCCGTCAGATCGTGGGATATATAGAATCTGGGAATACGGGGAGCGTCTCTTGTCCGTTAACCGATTTCTCGTAGAGGTAAGCTTTGATTAGTTTCACTATTCACTCTGAGAGATACTCGATATTGTAGGAGAGAGGCGCGTGAACAAGCAGTGAAGATTGGGCTTCTGGTCTTTATCGCGAACGACCGCGAAAACTACTCCAAGCGTACTTATGACTCGATTCGTGCGGTCGCGCGGCAAGCGGAGAAGGATGGCTTCGACAGCATCTGGCTCCCTGACCATCTCTTCTATCGATATCCTGGTCAGCCGACCCGGGGAATCTGGGAATGCTGGACCATGCTGGCGGCATTGGCAGAGGCGACACGGCGCGTAGAGCTAGGCACGCTAGTGACGTGCAATTCCTTCCGTAACCCCGCGATACTAGCGAAAATGGCGACGACCCTAGACGAGGTGAGTCACGGGAGATTGATTCTCGGGGTTGGCGCGGGCTGGAACGAGCCGGAGTATCAAGCGTTCGGGTTGCCCTTCGATCATCGCGTGGATCGGTTCGAAGAAGCTTTGCAGATTCTCAAGCCGCTGCTGCGTGAGGGGCATGTCGATTTCGCGGGACGGTATTACGAGGCGCGTAACTGCGAAATCGTGCCGCGTGGTCCGCGGTCAGACGGGCCGCCGTTGCTGGTGGGAGGCGAGGGTCCACGTTTGCTCAAATTGACAGCAGGGTATGCTGACCTCTGGAACACCGGCTACATGGGTAAGCCTGAAACCATGACCGGGCGGTTCGCTAAGATCGAGGCGGCGTGTCGCGAGGTCAGGCGCGACCCCCAGACGCTCGGGGTCACAGCGTTCATCGCGCTCTGGTTCCCTGATCTACAGCCGAAGAGACCGAGCTTCTTCGACAATATCGACAATCCCCTAACCGGCACAGTTGAGGAGATCGCAGAAGCGATGCGCGGTTATGCAGACCTCGGCGTGCAGCACATTATGTTTCAATGCGAGCCCTATACTCAAGAATCGATCAGGCGGCTGACCGAGGCGCTCAGACTCTATCGCGGCATGAAGCCGGCAAACAAGTCAGTGGTCGAATAGATACCTGTGCCATTTCCCTGCTTTCGTCGTAACGCTTTATCACTGCGTCTGGTAGAGATGTCCTTGGAGGAAACAATATCTGTCTTAGACCCCAACTAGTCATGAGATGAGTAACCTAGGCCCGATCGGTTTGATTGTCCTGATGGGGCTCGTGCCGTTCCTGCTCTTGGGCATAGTGGGTGCTGCTCTCTCGGGTGGCGTGGCTTGGAAGCCCGTGCCCTTGTGGACAGACCAGTTTGGGGGTGGGCAAGCAAACATGGTAACATCGGTGGCAGCTTCGACTACAGGACTGTTTGCAACGGGATATGCCGCGTCTGTCCCAACTGTCTCTGGGCCTCCTGCGTCAGAGTTCTTCCTGAGGGCGTATGACCAGACCGGGCATCAGGCTTGGACCGAGTTTTTTGGAGACTCTTCTCTCTCGACCAATTACACGCCCAACAGGCCTGCGATAACTGTGGGAACGGACGGACTGTACTTTACGGCTGCCGCAAAGGGGGGCACCCAGATTATCAAGTTTGACCTCCAGGGCCAAAGGATGTGGACGATTCTCGTGCCGCACGCAAATTCGACGCCGGCAGCGATATCAGCTGGAACCGGAGGAGTCTACGTCGCAGGCACTGCACAACAGAACAATCCCAGCAGAATGTTTGTCGAGAAATACGATTCTAGGGGGACCCTCGTCTGGAGTCACACGTTCGCGAACTCGTCAGGCGTAGTCAAGGCAGTCTATGCCGGATCGTCCGGTGTCTATCTTGTTGGATGGGTCGTGGAAAATCTGCCCGGTCAAACCCTTCATGGAACAAGTGATGGTTTCATGGTAGCGTACGATGAAAATGGGAACCCAGTTAGGACGGACGAGTTCGCGGGCATAGCGGGGATTGACGAGTCTACCGGCGTCTCAGGAGGTGGACAGGCTGTCTATGTTACCGGCTCGACACAATGGTCAACTTTAGGTTTCGTTCGGAAGTACGGTCTCGACGGGGGTTTAGTCAAGGCCGTTAGTTTTACCCCCATCGGCCTGGAGGTTTTCGGATCCTCCATCGCCTCGGACGCATCAGGGGTCTACTTGTTTGGACAGTCAAGCGAGGCAGCGTTTACGATGAAGTATGATTCCAACCTGAATCAGGCATGGAAACTTGAACTGCCTGACCAGCTTGCTTCAATGGCGCAGACAATCGCGGTTGGACCGGGGGGGGGGGGTGTTCCTCGGGGGGTCCGGCTCAACTAATCAGAATGCGCAGGTTTCCGCCTATAGCCGTGACAGCACTCTTATACTCTTCTGGCTGAACCCACCCTACTCATTCGCAATCGTCGTAATCATCCCAGTCGCAATAGCATTAGCCCTCTTCATAGACAGGAGACGCAAGCGGCGGGCGCAATCAAGACCCTTGCCCAAGTTTGACGAAGTTTTCCCATCCCGCACACCAGCCTAGCTCTCCAGATCTGAATCGTCCAGCTCGAAACAAACGCCTGCAACAACAAGTAAGGGAACGGTCTGAAGGCGTGAAAGTGTGTGAGTGCGATATTGTGACATTGTAGAAAAGACCTCGATATGATCGACTGTGTTTGGATTTCAGGAAAAATAGGGGTTGAAAGGAGAGTTTTCGGACCCCCTTTCAATTATTGTATGTTTTGTAGGTTGACCGATACGTAGATGTCTTGATCGTTGCTTACGGTTGTGTTGAATTGGACGCTGCAGAGTTGCGGTGGGTTGCCGGGTGTTGCCGTGCCTGGACAGAGGAACGGTTGGAAGTTCCGTGTGTCGGCCCAGATGGGGATCGGTGCATTGACTGCGGACAGCCCAGCGTAGTCGCCGAAGAAGAGACTGTTGCCTCGTCCGTTTCTGAACTGGGTTGATAACGGCATTGACGATGAGGATACTCGCACGGAACTGAAGTGTACAAGGTCAATTGAGCCAGAGACGCTAATGTCCATTTGACCGTTAGACTCGTCATTGCCGTATTGACGGTCATAGTAGGAGACGAAGAGTCTGCCGTTATTGTTGTAGGAGGCCCATTCCCACCACTGATCGGTGGTTGCCTGTCCGGTGGTTTGGGTTACGGTTGCGAGTGCTCGTGGGTCGGTTGTTGTGCCTGTGAAGCTTGCTCCTGCGTTGGTTGAGACGCTGATCAGAATGTCGTTGTTGCATGCTCCGGGTGTTTTGACTCCTGTGAAGAGGTTCTGGCCTGTGGAGGAGCTGAACGAGTTCGGGACGCATCCGTTAGCCTCGTTCGAGTGTACGTTGATGTAGGAGCCGAAGGTGACCGTGATCGCGTTCGGGTCTGTCGGGTTAGCGGAGCCGCTTGGGTAGTTTACTGCTCGGAAGACAGAGTTTTGCTGTGAGCCCTTTTCAGGTATGCATGCTCGGCCGAAGTCTTGTCCGTTCTGGTAAGTTGCGCAGTCTGGCAGATCGAAAAAGTCTGAGACTTTGACTAGTGGGCTGAAGCTGGCGCCGCCGGTGGTGGATTTCGCTATCAATATCTGGTTCCGATTGTCGGTTGCCGAGCTGAGCGCGTTGTTGTAGTTGTTGAAGACGATATAGAGGGTTCCGTCAGAGGCGACAAATGGCTGCGAGTCTTGGTTAGCGTCGCAGGTACCTGGTGTAGAGACGGAATTCGGACAGTAGGAGCTGGTTGTTGTTACGAGGACTGAGCTGCTCCATGTCTGTCCATAGCTAGCGGAGTATGCCTCATAGATCTTTGCGGTTCCGTCTGCGGCGAAGAGTGTCCAGCTGACGTAGACGCGGTCTCGGAACGGGCTGTTAACATTGTTGTCGACTGTCATGTATGGCTTGTCGAGGAGGCTTGCTTCGTTTGCAAAATCGGGGTTTGCGGCTACGAAGTTTGGAAGGTAGTTCCATGATCCCCCGTTATTCTGTGTTGATCTGTAGACGTATATTCCGCTGCTAGTGTCGTTGCTGTTGGTGGTAAAGGGCCGGTCAAATTCCTGGCATGCCACATAGGCATTGCCCCTGGTGTCCCAGGCTACCGAGGTGTCTCCGCTCGCCTGGAAATATTCGCGGCCAAAAGGAGGCGCGCCGTATGGTGCGCCCGGAACATTGTTGTTGGCGACTGTCGAGTCCTTCCATGTCTGTCCACCGTCGAGGCTGTACGAGGTTCCGCAGGTGCCGTCTCCACGGCGATAGTCGTTGTAAGAGGCTACGACGTGTTGTGGATTGAACTTGTCAATAGCTATGCCGGGCTCGTTCTGCGGGCTTCCGCCGTTGATTCTAGTACAATCTTGGTTTACCTTGATATTGTTCCCATAGTTTGGAGAGCCGCAACCGTTCTGGTTGGTGGGAGTGTAATTGTTTCCTTGCCCTCCACCACTGTTGTCTCCGTTGTCACCGTGGTCGCTCAGCAAAGCTTGGGATAAGCCGCTCAAAAGTCTCTGCTGTTGGACAGTCAACTGGGACAGGGCTAACTGGTGAGGAGTATTCGCTGAGGGAGTTATCGTTCGGACTGGGAAAGCAATGACTGCGATGAGGAAGATGGTTGTCATTAATATTGAAAACTGTATTTTCATAAACGGCCGGTTTTTGTCCGATACAGATTTAACATCTTGGGTCTATAGACGGGTCTAGCGCTGGGCGGCTTCGTCAATCTAGGTCATGCCTGCTCTATCGAGCTACATACCTTGTCCAGCAGATCCAATTCGCGATCCCTAGTTCCGATTGGGCGCGTAATCGTTCTGATTCTCGGGTGGGACTTGGGCACAACAGAATCGAGCTAGTAATAATAAACTGTGAAAACACTTACGCCGGTTCTCGGGGAGGGGGTTCTGTACTGTTGAGGAAAGTGGTCGTCCCTGCTGTGGGTCTGGGAACAAGACTACTCTCAGCAAATCAAGAGAACATCCGCAGGAAACGATGTCTGTTTTCGCTGTTGTCTCTTTCAACGACGACGGAGACATGATAGGTGAAGAGCCAAGTCACATAGATCTCTCAACCCACACCTTAGGCGCTCCCCTTGTAATCTCGAGCGGCAGGGTGTAGGTTGGCTGTTGGGGTCCCACATGTCTCGCCCATGCAACCATCTTTGTGAGACCGTCTTTCAGACTGTGCTGGGTCTCATATCCGAGAAGGTCAATAGATTTCTGAATCGTGCAGAATGCGTGTTTCACTTCTCCAGGACGCGCGTCTTGGAAAGTTGGCTTGAACTCGGATCCCATTACTTGCAAGAGCAAGCCGCAGGCCTTGCGGATACTGACGGCCTCGTCGCTTCCAACATTGATGATCTGGCCTTTTGCCTTGGGCGTGAATCCGGCGTTTGCGATCGCGGGTGTTACATCTTCAATGTAGCTGAACGCTCTGGATTGTTCCCCGTCTCCATATATGATCGGGGGCTTTCGTCGCAGGATTCTGTTGATCCATATTCCCAACACGTTACGATACGGGTCAGCGACATTCTGTCGCGCGCCGTACACATTGTGTGGACGGATGATGACGTGCTCGAACCCATGTATGCGCGCGAATATCTCAAGCACGTTTTCACAGTAGGACTTGGCGGCGCCGTAAGGGTCCTCAGGCCTCCTCGGTAAGCTCTCGTCGAATGGCGGAGTCTGGTCCCCGTAAACAGCCATCGAGTTGCCTGAAAAGAAGAAGGTTCCGTTCCGCTCGACTAGAAAGTTTCCGTTGTCGGTTTCAAGACACCAGACTTTTCCCTCGTAATCTGTTTCGTGAAAATTATCCCTGGTCAGAAAGGGTCTCGTCTCGGAGACAGAGATGTGAAATGTTCTTCCACCGCGTATGTGTCGCCCATCTCGCAAACGCGTCTCGGAGCCTTCGTCTTCCTGAACATGTACCGCAAGACCGAGTTTGAATGAAAGTTCGGCAAAGTCTCTTACGAGAGGAGAGGACACTGTAGTCAGATATCTGTGGGTCTTGTCACCATCTCCGTCCATTACGCCCTCAAAGAGTGCGCTTAGACATTTGGCTTCAGCTTGAAGCATCCAACCAGGTATCCGCTTCTCTTTTGCGTTGTGACCGCATTCCCTAAAGAGTTCGTACAACGGTTGGTGATGGAACTGGATGATTCCGTTCTTGTCATTTCCATTCGCGTAAGATGAGAAATGAATTCCGTTTCGGCCGAGAGTTGATTCTAGCCTAGTTCGTGCCTTGTCTTCCTTCGGAACGCAGAATCTAATCCGGCTCAGCCTCTCGTACGTGACCGTCGCTTGGCCGGATTCTGTGGCAGCGACTAGGGCCTGAAAGCGCCCATGGGAGTCACGGGGGGTCTCGACGTATTCCCTCGCGGAAAGCCCTGTAACTCGTGCATGATTGTCTATTTCGTCAGCTACACCGTCCGCTATGAAGAGCCCGATGAGGTAGAACAGATCCTCGGTCGCTATCCTTGTTGATCTATTCTCGGCATTCCAATGGAACGATGGGTTGTGGAATTCATAGTGGTCTGGCATCGGTGTTCCATTCCATCCATTCGCCAGCGGCAGGCGCAGAGTATGCCTCTCTAAGACCTGTCTTGCCTCGACGTACCCCAACCGTGGATTTCGCGTTGCGCTTTGAACATAGAGGACCCTATGATTTGGCGTGACAAGGGAGTCCACCCTTCGGCCCAGGATCGACACCATTTCCCCTTTGTAATCGTAGGAGAGGATTCTGTTGATTTCTGCCTCTTCCAGGAATCCTGTCCCTGGGTTGAGCGTGAAGATCGTATCCGAGGGATCGATTTCGTCAAGTGTCTTGATGCCTTTCTTCGTGACCAGTCTTGTCTTGCAGTCGTGACAGGAGGTGAAGATGAAGCGTTCGATGTTGTTGTTGACGGCTTCGACAAGGAGATTGTTCATCGGGATTAGGTTGATCTCGTTTATCGAGATTGGGGAGAAAATCGATTGGCCCTCGGCGGCGTATGCTGCGAGGTGGAATATGATGTCGACGCCTTTGACGAGAGGCTTTACCTCCTGTCTTTTGACGAGGTCGGCTTTGACGAACTTGCAGTCAGGGTTGACGTTCTCTTTTTTCCCGCCTAGGAGGTTGTCAGCGCTTACAACATCGTGTCCCGCGTCGATGAGACTGTCGACTAGCCAGGAGCCCATGAATCCGGCTCCGCCTGTGACTAGCACCTTCTTAGTTTCCAAGGGACTTCACTCCTCAGCGCTATCTGTCCAAGCTCATGACAGAACTATGGCTACATTAAAAATGAACTGATAATGAAGCTGATCATGAATTTGGTCAGTCCTCAAGGAGGATTTGAGGAGCGGGTTGACAGAATGATCGTCTGGATCAAAACCAGGCAATCTGCAGAAAAACCGTCACCAGCATGAGAGCCAAGTACCACTTTGTAACCCGCGGTTTGGCTATTGTTGTTTTCGCTTTCTCTTCTCCAAGACTAGAACTGTAATGACTACACCTACACGGCGGTGACGAGCCCGGCAGGTTTCACTTCAGATTGCTAGTTGAGGTGAACCCGGAGTTCGGGTTCGCTTGCCCCGAGCTCGGAACCTTTGGCCGATGCGATTTCTCACAACCGAGGATCGACGTTACGATAGACAGAAATGTTACGCTTCAGCAAGTATGGATCCTCGCATGCCAGATTCGTCAGAGCCCGACAGGAAGAAAAGGTTCTGGGAGGTCGACGCCAGCACCTACGTTACGTCGGGCAGGTTTGGACGTCGAGACCGCGTCTTCGAACTGGTGCGGGCTGTTGGCAAGTATGTTTTATGGGGATTGATCCTGACCTACCCGTTCACCCTGCCGCTCATCGGTATTCTTTTTGGGGGTATAGCTTTCTGGGGAGCTTTCGGCGGGTCCCTTTTGGCCATCGGGATTCTTCTCTGGAGGTTCGGGCTTTCAGGGAATTTCGAAGAGAGAAATATTTCACTGACAAAAAGCATCGTCGGACTCTCCGGAGGCTTCCTCTGCACGCTCGGTTTTCTGCTTGGCCTCGTCTTCTTCAATGGCTGGGTATTCCCCATCGCTTTCGGCCTGCTCGGCCTCGTCTTTTGCATCGCGCTTAGAAGGGAACGTCTCTAGTCCGAATCCCAGCTTAGGTGAAACATCCTTCAGGGCCTTGTGTCAATTTTTCTTCATCTTATTTGAAATGCCGAGACCTGAACCGATAGAGAGAATAAGCACCGAGTAATAATCCTCGCAAGATTCGCCGTGAAGGCTGTTTCTAGAACCACGGTCCTTATCATCCTCGCTCTATTCTCCATGCAACTTCTTGCCTATCCCCCAGCTAGAGCCTCAACATACGAGAAAACCAACGCAGGGATTGTGAACATCCAGACAACTTTCCCTGTCAGGGGAGGCGCATTTGATACGAGCGAAGAGTGCATCCGAAATGCCGCCTACAACAATCATCACAGCGAGTCATGGATAGTCATCGATCCGACAGACCACAACCACCTAGTTGGAGTTTCGAAGTTCTTCTCTAACCCACAATACTACCTCTTCCACAATGGCGCAATGGTTTCTAGGGATGGAGGAAGGTCATGGAAGAACACTATCATTCAAGGTTTCGACTGTCGTTCGGCTCCTCGAAACGGCTGGTCGGACACGACTGATCCCGTTGTGGCGTTTGACTCGAACGGTGCGTTGTACTCGGCGGTTCTAGCCTTCAACCTGAAGTACAACTCCACGGGGGACGCGGCTAATTGTTGTCCGGCTGCCGAGGTTAGCGTTGTAAGGTCGACCGATGGAGGATTCCACTGGAACCTAGCCAACCAGGGACTTCCTCTCGCATTCTTTCCCACTAGCGATGTGACTCCGGACAAGCAGTGGATCGCGGTAGACTCCAATCCCCACAGCCCGTTCCGAGACCGTGTCTATGTTGGATGGACAGTAATCGACAGCCTTGGGAATGCTGAGATCTGGTTCAGCGTCTCCAGTGACAAGGGAGAGCATTTCACAACTCCAATTATTATCAGCAGCGACACACCTGACGGGCCTAACAACACGTTTGTGTTTCTTGGAACCGGACCCGATGGAACTCTTTACTCTTCATACTCCAGTTTCCCTGATCCCAACTCTTCACTGACTCATGTCTGGGTTCTGAGTTCCCGGGACGGGGGAGTGACCTTCACCTCCCCCCGACTCGCTGCCTCGTTCCTGGCCTTGACAACGTTCGTCCTTCCAAACACTACCTTCCGTGATGGTCTTCCTGACAACTTTGCGGTTGACCCGGCTAGTGGTCATCTGTTCGTTGCCATGGAGGTTGACGGCGGCAAGGGTTTGGACGTTCAGCTTACAGAGTCCCGTGACGGTGGCGGATCCTGGTCTGGTCCGGTTTCTGTCAACGATGCTTCCACCGTAGACGATGGTACTGACCAGTTCCAGCCTACTATTGCCGCATCTCCTGATGGGATCGTAGCGGTGACATTCTACGATCGAAGACTACAATGCCCGTCAGGGGACCCGAACATCTTGACAGCTGACTTTGGCAGAGCCAATTTCTGCATAAACACCTCGATCCAGTTCTACAAGGACGGTCCTCGGGGTTTGGAGTCTTTGGGCTCGAACGTTCGCGTGTCTCATGCAACTTGGGATCCACAGAATCCTGGATCGACCACTCGCCAGCTTCCCCGTCCTGGTGGACCGAGGGGAAGTGAGACTTTCATTGGAGACTATTTTGGATTGGCCTTGGCTGAGGGGAAGGCGTACGTTCTGTTTGCATCGAACTATGATCAGGGTAGGAATGCCGGGAATAATCAGCAACAATTCCTGGGAATAGTCTCGGTACCTGACCACAGCGGGTCTGAGAACGATTCGACCAGCGGTTCGGTCTATCCTGGGGACTCGCTTCGCTAGACTGGACCTGCGTTCAAGTCACAAGGTCGGGACGAGGAGTGAGCGACCGCCCGCCAGTGTATTAGTTTAAGGGCCCATCTATGAACCGAGCTAGGAATCATAAGCTACAAACATTCTGGCTTCCCTAAGGTATCGGAGTCCATGGTGTTGAGGAAAGCGGTTCTCCCTGCGCAGGGCTGGGAACAAGCCTGCTCTCAGCACCGAAAAAGGACACCAAGAGAAAAGCCGCCATTCTTTGGAAAGGAGAAGAGGGGGATTCGTGTTTGCTCATGGACTCTCAACGGGGGGCCCAAGCTTTTAGTTCGGAATGAAGGCCGGGCCCAGTAATGTCTAGTACTGATTCGTCGAACGTAGAGCCCCCTCTAGAATGGGATGATGGTGTCGCTGCAGCACGCAAGTGGAGAGTGCAAGGCGAGATTTCGGGTAGAGCCACGAATGAGGCGCTGATCAGACTTGCCCGGATTAGGCCTGGAGGGAACGTGTTGGATCTTGCAAGTGGAAGTGGGTCTCCTGCTCTAGACATTGCAAGAGTCGTAGGACCTACTGGGCATGTAACCGCAACCGACCTCTCCTCTAAACTATTGGCGGTGGCGAAGGAGAAGGCGGTCGATGAGGGACTCTCAAACATTAGTTTCCAGGAGGTGGACATGGAAAACCAACAGCTTCCGGATGAGACATTCGACATTGTTACTTGCCGTTTCGGCATAATGTACGCGCGAAATGTTCAGCGGGCACTGACTGAGATGCGCAGAGTGCTCAAGCCAAACGGTCGCGTCGCACTTGTGGCGTGGGGACCCTCAGAAGGAGATCCTCGCAAGACAATCGTCCTCGAGGTCCTGATGAAATATTCAAAATCATCAGCGCCAGATCCTGCGATCTCTCTCCCATCATCTTTCTCAGAACCCGGAAAACTGTCTCGAGCACTGAGTCAAGCTGGCTTCAAACAGGTCCACCAGGAGGCGAGGAACATCTCGTTCCCATTTCGAGGCTCTCCAGAACAAGCATGGGAAATGGTACATGACGGAGCGATATTCTTCCGCAAAACGATCAAGACCTTAACCCCCGAACAGAGAAAAACCGCAGGTCAGGAGATTTCCCGGGCATGGAGCAAATACTACGATGGTCACCAGGTGAATTTCACAGCACCAGTAGTGTTCGCGACCGGCGTACGGTGAAACGCGTTAGCTTGGTAAAGAAGGAGAACTTGTTCATTGAAGCCTATAGCTCGGCTTTAGAGGGGTCCTAGGTGGAGGCGCCTCGGAAACAATATATTTTGCACTATGCATTATGTATCACGTGAAACTATGGCCAAGACGGTTGCGGTTAGGGAAGAGACCTGGGAGAGAATGAAGAAGTTGTTAGAGGCAGGGGACGCTAAGAGCTTTGACGAGTTGATCAAGAAACTGATGGACCAGAATCTCCGGGTTCCTAGCTCGATGTTCGGAGTGGACAGACACCGAAAGGTACAGTTGACTTTAAGGGAACACGAAGGGATCACGAAAGATGCCCACTGAGCGGTAAGGCCAAATGGCACGCCAGCGGGCCGTCGTCTTGGACTCTTTTGCCTGGATTGAATATTTCAACGGAACCAGTGCCGGCGTGAAGGTTCAGGATTTCTTGCACAACGGGCTCGCGGTCACCCCTGCCATTGTCGTGGCCGAGCTTTCGGAGAAGTATAGGAGACTGGACCGTGAGTTCGGATCCAAATACGACTTCGTGAGAGCGCGTACCAGCATCGTTCCTCTGGAAGAGGAGCTTGCGCGTGCAGCGGGGGAGCTCAACTTCGAAAGAAAGAAACGGGTGAAAGGCTGGGGAATGGCCGACTCGATAATTCTAGCCACAGCTAGACGGTCCAACTCGAGAATAGTTACCGGAGACCCCCACTTCAAAGACCTATCAGAAGAAACCATCTTCCTCTAGTCCGAAACGAGCCCGCACCGGACATTGAAGACGGTCGCGGTCTCTGTCAACTGGGATGTAGGTGTTTCTTGGCGCGTGGTTCTTCTAGGTTGTGCTAAAGTAGACAACATTGAGGAGGAGCAGGGGTAACCGAAGGAGTCGCCTTGACTCTCCGAGATATCTTCAACAGAATCAGAGTAATGGAGATGCTGATTGCCACAGCCAAACCAACGGCGAGACTGGCCTCGTCATTCCACCGTGGAAGATTGGAAGAGCCAGTCCCATAGCCTGGAGGCCGATAAACCGGGATGGCCACCCAGGCATCTCCCGCGGACACCCCGACGTAATGGCCGGTCGTCGGATCGAAGGCTACCGATTGAGCCAATGTGAACAACCGTCTGGCTCCAGGCGCGAAGTTTGTGACCTTCTGGCTCGTGACAGTAGTGTCGTCCCAAACGAGTTTGATGGTAAAGTTCTGAGCAACCGTCCCAGAGTTGGTGATCCCGACAGTGACGTTGATGAGTCGTTGACCGCCAGAAACGCCCGTGATCGGCTGGACAAGGAAATTGTCTATTGTGATACCGGACCCAGTGGCAGCCGCTGGTTGGAGTGCGAGACCGATTGATACGGCCAGGATTGACAGCATGAAAATAGTAGGAACCGCTCGGCCAAGTCTCAATGCTTGAGAATCCCTCGGGTTAGATCCCCGCTTCTACAGACTAAGAAGCATTCGATGACTTCTAGAGACGGTCTCGGCAAGCTAGGAACAGCATCCTCTAAGAGTTTGAAGTTGGCTTCAGTGAAAACCGAAAGGGCTCGGGATATTGTGAGAAGCTGAGAATGAACACGACTACGAGGATGGGCAATCGCGAGAGAGGTGCTAGGTGGGAACAAGCCTACTCTCAGCAGCTAAGATACGATGAACGATTTGGAAAAAAAAGGGTCCCGTTACAATGCCATTGTTGTCAGTCGTCGTTGTCATGATGTCTGTGTTGTCCACTTAGGACAATGTAAGTTAGTGTTGTCGAATGTGACAGGTCTGCTACAGTGGCCATTACCGTTACAGTGTAGGTGCCCTTTGAGCCACGACAGGAAATCGTTGAAGATGAGGTGCCAGAGGGGTTGAGCGTGACGCTCGTATCGCTGAGCGAGCATGAAAGCTTGGGGGAAGATGTCGAAGCTTGCAGATTAACCGTCGCGGCGAAACCGTTCGAGCTTGTCAGAGTGACAATTGAGGACCCTTCCTCCCCTTTCTGGAGGGTGACTGCGGACGGGTCGGATGTCATGCTGAAATCTGGGGTTGATCCTGTCCAAATGTTCGTACCCACGAGTACAGGCTCCTGGAGCCAGGTTGCAGTGCCCACTGGTGATGTGGCAGAAACAGAGATTATCTCTTGCACCGGGATTCCAGATGCCTGGTCCCAAGCTACCCCCATGGTCAAAGTAGACGTGCAGGCAAGAATAATTGTCCCGAAGGGACACAGGAATCCTCCCTGTGTGACCGATGTGAGATTCAGAAAGTTTAGTGTTCTCTGAGCTCCAAGAATTGTCCGGGTCACTGTCTGGTTCAGGATTACAGACGGATTTGCTCCGATAGCGTCGGGTGCTTGTAACCCAGCTGCGATAAGACTCACTGAGCCGCCGTTCTGGATGTTCTCGAGGCTACAGAAGGAATAGGAACCAGTCACGAGGTAGAATGTGATACAAGAGCTCTGAGTTTGCACGTCAGTATTCACCGAATCGAAGAGAAATGATGTTCCGTTCGGGAAATAGTAAGTAGCCGCAAAAGTTACGTTCGTTCCCGACACTCCTGTAATTCGAGCTGTTATTTGGCTGACGCTGCTCAAGAAACCGTTGGGGTTTTGAAACGCTGTCGCATTACTAGTTTGGAAGGCAAGGCTTGCATAGGCATAGGTCGCGTTGTCGCCCACTTTGACACCGGGAAGCCTCGTCGCGACAGGCGAAGCATGAACATTCTGGAACGGCATTATCCAAATAGCGCCCAAGAGGAGCACCGCGATTAGGAGCAACCTACTCTTTATCTTCGACAAAGTTGTGCTTTGAGTTCCGTTCTCCATCGCAATTTAACACCTCCGGTATCTCAGGATTGAAATAGAAAGAGGCACTTGGAACATTGAAAATACTATTGCGTTACTCAGTGACCGGACGGTCTCCTAGATCATGTTTCGTCTAGGCTAACTTTTTCGCGAACTAAGGTTTTCAACATAATCGAGAGTTGGCTTTAGTGCGCTTGGAACAGGAGGCCAAATTCTTATGTCAGTGCAGATGAGCTACGGGCTGAAGAAAACCAACCAGCTCTTTGCGAGCTACCCGCGCAACTACGCCGATAGTGTTTCATTGGCCACTTGGACAGGGATGGATTTAATACTCTGCCGGCGGATGCCGACGATCGATGAAGATCTATCTCCTAGTAATTGCTCTAGTTCTCATGACGGTTCTAGCTCCCTCCTCTTCTGCCACGGATTCATCACAACGCCACGAGGTCGTCAGCTGGACGGTCCTGCAAGGTTATTGGGCGATCAATAGTACCGGCTTGACGGGGCAGGGCGTCTCAGCGGAGGTTGTCTCAAGTCAAACGTTCGCTTCGGATCGAACTGTGATCTTTAGGATGCAGACGATCAATACGATTGGCACAGGTTCGACTTGCTGTCCCTATTATACTGCACGCGCCAATGGAAAGTATGTTGACTTTTCCAACAAGGTATTCATGGATATCTGGACCAACGGCATAATCAACCTAGTGATTTCCACCTCGACCACTTACACAAATAACGGGATCCAAACAAGTCTCAGCCCCTTCGACCCGCACACCGTCAAGATGGTTTTCCGAGGGGACAACCTAAAGATCTCGATCGACGGAGTTGGCTACTGGAACATCACCGACAGCCGAATAGGTGCCTTGGGGGCTGCACGTATAGCACTTTCCTCCTGGGGTACCAGCGAATCTAGCTTCGGTTTTCCAATTGTTAGGAACCTAGATACTCATGATTGCAACGCGGACGGGCAGAATTCTTCGCAACAGACGAATTGTGGCGACTCTGACTAGGGTCAATATTCCCTTTCACTCGTATCATCGACAATAGCCCACCGGGATAGGTCAATCAACAACCTCTCTCCTTCGACTGAGGGTGGTCGATTTGCGGGCTTACAAGTCCCCTTTTCTTTCCTATTTATTCCTCGCCAATACTAAGACACGCTGAGCCAGCTCACTCGTAGAGTCGAGGCATCTTGGGCCTCTACGATCTTCAGGGGTCTAGGCCTGTACGAATGAGAGAAACACGTCTTCGACCGCAAGCGTCTCCTGTTCGCAGGATAGCAGAAGCGTGCCCTGGTTGACGGCGAGCCGTGCCAAGGTCTCGCGTAGATCGACGTTGGGCTTGGCCTGTATCCGTAGCGTCTTTGAGACTCCTGAAGCAGGTTCAACGGTTGACACGTCGGGGAGCGACCGTATCGCGGCTACGAGCGGCTCATCCAAGCGGGCGAACTCTGCACGGTAAGCGGAGCTTCTCTTCACCTGTTGCATTAATTGAATGAGGTGTCCCTCGGCCTTGGTGACGCCCTGGTCGATGATTGTGACGCTTGTACAGAGCTGCTGGACTTCGTACATCTGATGAGATGACAATAGAACGGTCCGGCCTCCCTCTGCCCCAGAGACGAGGCCGCGCAACAGCTTTCGGAGATCCGAGATGGCGACAGGGTCGAGGCCAGAGGTGGGCTCATCTAGGATTAGCAACTCTGGGTCGCCGAGCATCGCGATTGCGATTCCAAGTTTCGCCTTCATACCCTTACTGTACGTCATTGCCTTCTGGTCGGCTGCCTCGGTCAGCTCGAGCTGGCGTAGGAGGAGAGATGTTTCATAACGAGCTTCAGTCTTCCTGAGTCCTCGCATCCGCCCATACTGCTCAAGTACCTCGCGACCTTTGAGATGGGCGGGAAACGTGGGGAGCTCGGGAGAGTACCCGATTCGCCGACGAAGCTGGAAGCTGCGGAATGGATCGTAGGGTTCCCCGAAAAGTGAAAATCGACCTTTGTCTCGGCGGAGGAGTCCCATGATGCACTTCATTGTTGTTGTCTTTCCGGCACCATTTCGGCCCAGAAAACCGTGAAGGCTGCCGCGGGGAACGCTTAGCTTCAAGTCCCTCACACCGTTTCCAGATCCTCCGTAGAGTTTGGTGAGGCCTTCAACCGTGAGCGCGGGACCTGGTGAGGAGGATGTCAATGTCTTACTCATCCTGTGATCTCGATTCGCCGGAACGCAATCCAGCCTAGTGCCAAGAAGCCCAGTGTGCCGAAGAGAAGGCCTATCGTACTTTTCTCGGCAAAGCCAAGCGTCCCGAAGCCAATGGATCCCAGAACGTACCCGGGCCCAGAGAACATGGTACTGGACGATAAAATGCTGAGCGGAGCCAGATACAACACAGTCCCTGCAAGAGTCATGTCGGAGTAGCTCAGCGGGTTAAAGGTAAGGAGCCACCCGACGAGGGCGGGAGTCTTTCCGCTAGACACGGATGATAGAAGTGTCAGTCCGGTCAAGGTGCTTGTGGTTATGGTCACTACAAGCCACATTAGGACTATGATGAAGAAGACTGTTCTTGATCGGCGGAAGAAACAGCTTAGGAATTGAGCGAGAGCTGCGAAGAAGAGAAATGTCAGGGTCAGATCTAGGATAATGATGGGTGCGTATTGAATATGGATCTGGGGCCCCAAGAGTATCCTCGATGAGACGAGCATTAGGACCACGATAGCGGTGGAGAGAACTAGGAACCAGATCAACTTGGCGAGGTATTTTCCAAGGAAGACCTCGGAGCGGCGGAGGGGCTGGACGAGAAGATTTGCCAGAGTCCCTTTGTCCCGTTCATGACCAATGGTCCCTGACGTAGAGGCCTCTCCGACAAGGAAGGCGAGGAAACCTGTTGGGAGACCTACGAGAACGACGATGCTGTACATCCACCCTGAAGCCCTTAGCTCGCCGGAGATCGACGCTGGGATTAGACTGAGAATCAGTATGATAGCCAGGCTGAAAAACAGGATCAGAGCTGTCGATCCGTAGGGCCAGAATTTCCTCCGGTCCCAGGTAGACTCATACCGGATGATTGATGCCAGTCGCCTCCCAAGGCCGGCCGGTTTTCCGCGGGCCCTTAGTGCGTCGGAGTCGCGGGTTATTCCGGCCGCCTGTGACTGTCTTTCAAACCGCGGTTGTGGAGTTTGTGCAGGCGAACCGCCTACGCGGTTGGCATCTGTTGCTCCCGCTGGTTGCGAAGGAGCGCCTGTGGCTAGCCCAGCTCCTAACTCGCCATAAAGGAAAGCCAACCAGTGGAATCCTCGCTCATGCCCCGATAATGTCCATTCGCAATCAACATTAAGGAACTGGTCGTCCCTATTGTCAATATAATGTTATCCAAGAACACTTTGACAATGGAATCCTTGCGATGGGACGCTTCTTACATCTTTTTCATTCCACAGATAGCACAACTGTGAAATACTCATAATCAAAGAGGCGCGGTTCTGCATCCGGCTACGACCCATTGCGTTCGACGCAGCCGCCATGGGTCTACACAATTCGCCCCTTCAGCGTAAGTTGATGTAAAACGGTTCACTCTCCGAGACTCGAAAGCCGCTGGGTCCTCCGACAAACCGACTGGAAAGGGAGGTGTATAGAAGAAGAATGAAAAGAATGATTCTGGTTCCCATTACCCTAGCCGTTCTGATGGTGCTCGGTGCGTTTCCAGCTGCATTCGCTACACATTCAAGACCTTACAGCGCAACTGTTTCAGGCACCTTTACCCTCACATCCCAAACCACGGCGTCCATATCGGGTGAGGGGCATGAATCGCATCTCGGAAAGGTAGTCTTTGAGGCAACAAGCACCATGGGTGGCCCGTCAGAATGCGGAGGATTCACCGCAAAAGAACAGGTCACTACTACGGCAGCAAATGGTGACAAGCTTTTCGAAACCGCGAATGACGTTTTCTGTCCGACTTCCAATCCACACGTTTTCCAGCTTACCGCATCTAGCACTATCACTGGAGGTACAGGTCGATTTTCAGATGCCTCGGGCTCAACGACAGCTCACGTTACTATCGTTCAGACCTCAATGACAGGAGGAACCTTCTCGGGCACCTTCACCGGAACCATCAGCTACTGAGACCAGAAAGCCCCTCAAATACTAATCCCCAATTTTTTCCGAATCCACTCTCTCCCGAACAAGGAGGCGCTCCACTACTAAAACCGACCTCAACGCATCGGGAAGAGCATTCCCTAAGAGTTCGAAGTCAGTCTCTCGGAAGACGAAAAGCTGTCGGCAGACGATCAGGAAGGAGAATGCGAAGATGACTAGGAGGGTGGGGAGACGGAAGAGTGGGGTCAGGTGGAGGTTTGTTGCTAGGGCGGCGTAGTCGATGATCGTTAGGAGGAAGATCCGGAGATGCTTCTTGTCGGTTTAACCATAGCCGGATTGATGCCAGAAATTATGAACTACGAATTCGAAAGGGCGAGCTCTCAGGGGAGTGGGTGTTGAGGAAGGCGTGCCGAAGAGAGGGATCCAACCTCCAGTTGGCGCGAGAATTCGTAACAACCCTGAACTAAGAGCTTGTAGGCGATAGCAGTAGAGAATTCTCTGTTGCCTCTCGCAGATCTTCTGGAGAGTTGATGTTGAAATATTTTTCACATATCGTGAACGACTTTATCTCTTCACCGTCGTCAATCGCGCATTGGATCAAATCAGGGAGTTCTCTTTCGCCTCTGTTCTGATTCAAGGGGGTACGCTCGACATAAGAGTAGATTTCATTCCTAAATATGCAACTGCCTGTGCCCATCCAGTCATTCGCGGGATTCCGCGGCTTTTCGATCAGCCTACAGATTTTTCTAGACTCATCTTGAATGATTGAGTAGGTTTTACTTATTCGATGTCTACGCTTCTCGATAAGCACGCCACATATCGCAAACGGCCTCTGAGCCACGAATTGATGAATCATCGCTTCGTGGCAGGGTCTGAGCATTATTTCGTCCCCGAGAAGTAATAGAAAGTCCTCTCCGGCAATGGGCTTCTCCGCGCATTCAATAGCATGGACAAGCCCATTCTGATTCTCCTGTAAAGCGTATTGTATAGGTCTGCCTCTGTACTCCCTTCCGTATCTTTTCATTATTTCATCTGCTCTGTGACCGACTACGATGACTAGTTCCTGCGCCCTTGTAGCAACGGCAGAGTCGAGACTGTATTCAATCAGGGGTTTCGAGTCGATCTCTAGCATGCATTTGCTTTGGTCATAGGCGTTACCAAGTCGCTTCCCCCTCCCGGCAGCTAGAATCAGCGCTTTCATACGATTCACGAGAGCTTCGTCGAGCGGGGCAAGTTGTCGATGCATCGTATCATTTCGGAAACCGGCCGCGCAAGTTCTTTCGAAATGGGACTTTCTTGGTCAATCGGTTCCAGAACCTCGTAGGCACAATGACCGCCATAGCAAGCAATCCCCAAATTGCTTCGGTTATCGTTGACCCAATAGAAAACAGGAATTGCCTTGAATAAGTTAGGGACATTTCGGCGGGGGGATTTGAAACATAATACACGTTTGACAACCCGTAGGCGCGTAGGTGCAATGAGTTAGCAACTGAGATCGACCAGGAGGGGTCATAGTTCTCCATGAAGATGAGGAACATTGATTTTGTTTGGTTCGTAGTAACTACGTACTTTGTCGGGTCAATCCTGTCGAATGTCAGCGTTGGGTTAGCGAAATTCGCATCATTAGCAGGTGAGCTTTCGATCATAACCAGGTCTATCGTGGTCGAGCCGATCGAGTCAATTGCAACTTCATGTTTACCGCTGTAAATGTATGATTGTCCGAAGTTCACCCATTTGTACTCCTTGGTGGGGGCCATTGACAGGGTAACGATTGAGTTTCCGTCTTCGCTCAACGTCACATTGCTGTCGCTGTTCGCCTTTATTCTTGCCATAAGCTGATAAACTCCCGAGTTGGAAACTGATACAGACGCTCTCGCGTTTCCTATTATCGCGTTGCCGTATGAAGCATTGAAGTCAAACTGTTGTTTGTTCTTGACGATGTTGAGATTTTTTATTGCAAAGGTAACCGTTCGAGGGTTGCTCGAAAGGTCCTTTCCGGCTGTCTTTTGAAACACAACTTGAAGTCCTACCAGCCTGGTCTTGTCTGCATTCAGACTGTAGGTCTGCGCGAGAGAAGCTAGATTGAAGCTCAGCCTCGAATCGAGGTTAGGGGAGAGGTCAGAAGGAGAATGGAGGATAGGTATTACCGTGTCTGCGACTCCACCTCCTGTAGTGTCAAGATTGAACTTTATCTCGAAGAACTGCAGTGATGGATTTGATAGTTGCAAGGTCAACTCCAAGGATTGCATCTCGGCCAAAGTGTAAGGAGTTCCGATGTCGATGTGTCCCAGCACGGCCTCATTAACAGACCCAGTTTGGTTGAAAGTTGCTCTCAGCTGGAAGGAGTTGTCCGGCAGTGAGTAGTCGTAGGAGAGTTTGCTTGTTCGATCTGCACCGGGAATGAAGTAGATACTCCTCAACAACTGGGTTGAATTAAAGAGTTCTGCAGTGGTCGCAAGTGGTTTCGTTAGAAACGTTAACGTTTTGTTTTCCGTCAAGAGATTCACCTTCGCCTCAGCGGATGATAGAATATCGTGAGGCACTACGAGTAGCTGTAACAGAGACGTAGTGCCGATATTGCCGTTCGTCACAAGTATGTTATGACTGCCTTTTCCGAGTTCAATTGAACCCACTTGCATCCACTGGAATCCCATATCAGAAGGAAGATACGTGTCGACTTGCGAGAGGGTTTTGCCGTCGATATCGAATCTAGTGGAAAACGAAGATGAATCATAGTAGAGCTTCGCCCAGATGTCATACAACGAGTCTTGTTTTGCGTCAAATGAGATGGTGACTGCATCGTTAGGATTCCGAGTGAACAATCCATCCCCGAAGTTTTCCGCAGAAGAGAATCTCCACTTTCCCCACCATTCGTTGTCAATCGACAACCAACTTGATTGAGTTGAATAAAACCCGGGATTAATCGTGTATTCGCTGGGCAGAAATGGCAACACCAGATCCATAATATCGCCATCAACGACGACAATTCCTCGAGCAAGATTGAACGTATTTCTCGCATCGCTGTATGGAATTTGGCCAGAGAAAACCAAAGCATTGTTACTAATAGAATAGTTCTCGAGCTTGGCAAGTGCCAAAAGTGCAGATCTATCCCCGGTGATAATGTCCATGTTATTGACTCCGTAAATGTGGGGAGTGTAGGCTTGATTCTCGTAAACGGTTATGTTTCCATTGTCTGTGATTACTTTAAGGCCGGACTGAGCTGCGAAGAAGTTGTGCAGCAAGACATCTTGTTGCCCAGGATACCACGGAGCATACAAAGCTCGCTGGATTTCATCAGTTCGGTTGTGATAATAAACGATGTATCTCACGTTCGCAAGGCCGAGGAGTTTGTCGATGTCATTCGTCTTGCCCAAGTATGATGTTAGGCTCAGGAATCGGGTGTAAGCGGCAGGGTCGCTAATCGAGCTAAATCCCTGCCCAAATTCGATCGCGGATTTCGGTGGATATACTCCTAGTGGATCCGCGCCAGCAGAGGATTGTCCAGAAAGCCCGAGATCCCCAAGCAGAGGAAAATTTGCAATTCTGAAATCTCCTTGGGTCCCGGCAAGGAATTGATAGACCTGAGGCTCACCTTGGTTAAATGTGTAAGTATGCAAACGGCCCTCGAGAAGCCTTGGTGGAAACATGAAGAAGCTTCCAGCAAAACCCACCACCATTGATACTAGGATCATTGCAGATAGAAGCACACCGAGACCCTTTCTCCTGCTTCCGCGTACTCTGAACAAAATCGAAATGCCATGTTCTGCCTTTGCAATCGAGGCACTAGCTCGGGAGGGAACGTACTTGAATATGGGGTCTGCAAGAGCTCCAATTCTATCAAACGTTATACCCACAAGAATTGAGTACGGAATAATGGCTAGCGGTAACCACCGGTGGACAGCTGTGAATATGTCGAAGTAAGGCACGTTCAGAATCAACCATGCGTAGGAAGATCCAAGAACTGTCACTCCTGAGGAAAGAATTACGCCACCTAGTGCCAGGATGGATAGGCTAAGCGTTATTCTGTCTCTACGAAGCGTGACAGCCGCGAATGCGAGGAGAGGAATCAAAAAGCTGAGTGCCAGCCATGCGATTTGGCCTGTCCAGAGTGCCGGCCAAGATGAGGGGTCGTCAGATAGAAAGAAGGTTTTCAATCGGAAAGTGTCTATCAAAGGAGAACTGCTGCCGTAGACAACAGAGAGCCTGATGAACAGTCGGGAAGCCTCACCGGGCGTTCTTAGAACTATGTTGCCAGAAAAAAGGTCGTTAACGAGCGGTAAGATCCAGAAAGAATGAAGCCCAACGGCTTCAAGACCGGAACCGAAGAATACTCTCGATTTGACTCTCAGAGGGCCTTTCCAGGCCAAGATAAGCGCAAGGGAAACTAGGGGTAAGATAATTACGAAGTCTATGTAGGTCCAACCGATCGCTAGGATCAATCCGCTCAGGAGTATCCTCTTGAGTTGAGGAGCCTTTAGAGCGCTGATCAGAGAGCACAAGTAGACCGGCGCGATTGCATAGCTGAACACAGAGGGAATGTGTCCAGCAAGTAGTTCCAGGTAGACGAACGGAGACAGCATGTAAAGGAGCCCGCTTCCCCATGAAGTTAGCGGACTGACTTTCAATTGTCTGCACAAGGAAAACATCCCATAGCCCGAAAGTGCGAACACAAACACGAGCAGAAGCTTACTGACGTCCGCTCCTCCTAATGGCGCGAGAGCTCTTAGGAAGAAATAGTAGAATGTGTCATTGCCAACTGTATAGGGCGTTCCCATGACTACGTAGGGATTCCATGAGTATGTTCTAGTGTTCAGAGCGGTCACGAACTGTTGAGTAAACGGTGGGACATCCCAATCGAACAAGTAGGAGATTACTCCGGGGGACACAAGAATGCGAATCAAGCTGAGAAGAGAAACCAATACGTAAGATGAAACAGCCAGAGCCTCTCTCGCGAATCTTACTTGTGTCCTCAATATCTTTTCACCATCTGTCCGGTGGGTGCCGAGCAAAGCTGGTTGACTGTATTAATCCTGCGTGCGTTTTCTTCAGGTCAGTTCTTGGTCCCGGATCAAGATTCATCTCGAGGGGGAATTTCAGGACTTTCCCTTTCTTCAGGACTATGTTGAGCTGAAGTCCTCCCGCCCTCGATGAGTTCCTTAGGTCCAACTCTTCCATCTTCCACCAGAGTTTGGAGTTTCCGCGGGTCATGTTGGGGCGAACAAACGATAGCAAGATTTGAATTAGCTTGTAAGCGTGGCCTGAATATCGCATATCTTTAGGAGTGAATCGGCAGTTCGAAAACTGCCGTATCAAGTCCTCCGCTTTGTAGTGTCGAAGATGACCCACCCTCTTGTCCCAAAAAAAGTAAGGTAGCCAGAAGATTGGAAAGATTCTTGAGTATGCATTCGGAACGGTGATAAAGACCTCCCCGTCGGGTTTGCTCACCCTAGACATTTCCAAAATTGCTCTTTTGTCATCAGGTACATGTTCCAGAACCGCGATGGTGCTTATCTTAGCGAACGTTTCGTCCTTGAATGGTAAATTGTCGATCGAACCAACCACGAAATCAAAGTTCGCATTTCGCCCGAGTTCTGAGTTTGCAAAGGTCTTAGCCTTTCTAACTCCTTCTGATGAGATATCTACGCCGACCGACACACATCCTTTTCGCGTGGCTTCGATAACTGTGTAACCGGACCCTCCAACTCCAATGTCAAGGTATGATTCGTTCCGCGTGCTTCCTATTCCTAACGCAGTGAAAATTCTATTGAGGAAACTTCTTCTCCAGTTTTCCAGTTGATATCTGGAGTAGCCCTCGAATTCGGCGTCAAAATACCGTTGCTGTCCTCTTTCGTGCTCCGAAATGCTCACCGTTCTTTTGGAGAAATGGTACTATCTCGGTTCTGTGGCGAACATCCTCGAGATGCTCTTGTGAAATGCTGATTCGAAAACGCTATCCCAACCAAGTCTCGCTGAAAATGCCTCAGCATTTGTGCGACACCTCTGATAGAATTCTTCATCTTGCAAGAGCCGGATGATTGCATCCACTAACTCCTGTTTATCGTATTTGATTGCGATTCCCATCTCTCTTCTCTCAATTTCTTTTGCGATCCATGGGACCCTAGTGATTATTACCGGCAAACCGCAGGCTAGATACTCCTTCGGTTTCGTTGGGTCCGCGAGGTAAGTGATGCTGTCGGGGTCCTCCATGTATGGAGCGACAGCGATCCCGTACATCGATAGGTAACGTAGGAGTTCATCATGGCGAACCAGACCCAGAAATTCTATTCTCTCACCTAGATTCGCTTTTGCAACCAACTCTCGCAGATGTTGTTCAAAAGGTCCGGTTCCGATTATGTCCAATTTGGCGTAGATACCCCTATCTTGAAGATCTTTCATTGCAGAAATTAGAAGTTCCCCACCTTTCGACCGAGTCAGATGGCTTACAAATACGAGACGGTTTCGGTCGATATCACTTGCAGGTGCGAATTTTACCTTTTCCAGCTCAACGCCCACGGGCACCACCAGGTTTCTTTCATTATCGACTCCTTGCCTCATTCTGACCTCTGCCATTCTGTCTGACAAATTCCAAACCCGGCCGGCATGCTTCACGCATAACTGATCGAGCCAGTGATATGACACGTTTTTCACTGGGTTTCGAAATCTTCTTGGAGTATAATCGATTACATAGAACACTACATCGCTGACAAGACCTAACTTGCGGAGCATGATTGCGCAGAAGGCGTTCAAATTGTCTATTCCGACGCACAAGTCGAACCTACCGTTGGTCTTTGTGATGACAAGGAAGAATGCCCAGAAAACGTGTTGAATGAAGCATAGCATTTCAGATCGGCCAAAGATTCGCTTGCTTGAGGAGTACGTCGCTTTTCCTTCGTTGAATGTTCTATATGTAGTGCTGTCAATTCTGGATTGTGGTAGTGGGTGTAGTATGACGGAGACTTCGCTGAAGTTTTTCTCTGAGAAATTTACTAGAGCCTGTACGGGACCGTAAATCTCGGACCTATGACCAATGATGAGAACCCTCTTCGGAAGGAGACGAACGGTCCGAATGGTCATGCGAGTTGAATTTCTCGAAGGTTCTACGATTCGATCGTCGTGTGTATCGAGTTCGTGATGCTCTGTCGCGTAGTCTTTCACTTTTGTCAGCATTCGCACGCGTACTTTCGAGACTAACCCGATGGTGGGGATGTTCTCTTATCCCATGTAGACGAGGCGAGAATTGCCGTCATGACAGCGATGTTTTCAACCATTCTCATGAGAATCATTCCCAGAGCGTACTGAGGATTTGAGATAAGCATTCTCCAGTTTCTGATATAGTTAAGCCGGATAGGGACGAACTGACTTCGTGCTCGCGAAGAATTCTTCTTGACATACTTCATTATGGTCTTTCCGTAATAGTATCGCTTCGAGACCAGATGGCCTAGTGTGAGATTGCCTTCATGATGCCTTATGCAATTGCTAATAGTTCCTATTTTGCAATGGGATTCTTCCAGTCTTCTCTGAAGATCCCAATCCTCGCCGGCTTCGAGATCTTCATCGAATGCTCCCAATGAAAGAATCGCTTTCTTCTGGAAAAATCTCGCGGATTCTATGAGCGGATCGCCGACATAGGTCGCTCGTTCTAGTGCGCGACACTTAGCCCAGAAACCCTTGCCTACTCTGACTTCAGGAATCATGACTCCATCAAGGCAATGTTTGCGTGTGGTCTCTACACAGTTGGAAATGACATCGGAAGTCAGTTCCATATCGGAGTCAAGAAATAGGAGGTATTCTCCCAGCGCAGCGAATGCGCCAATGTTCCGAGCGGCTGACCGAGAGCGATGGGTCCGAATAACTTGAGCGCCATATCTCTTGGCGATGTTTTCTGTGGTGTCGGTGCTATTGCCGTCGACGATGACTATGTTTGTGTGGGGATAGGTTTGGGATTGAATTGACCTAAGACAGATGCCAAGGGTCGGAGAGGAATTTTGCGTCGGGATAATTATCGATACCAAGGATGTTGCTGCATGATTAGTAGCCGTTGCTCGACACCTTTCTGAGAGGAGATGCTCGCCCAAGCCCACGTTCTTGAGAGCTATTCTTCGCTCAGTTCGCAAATAAGGTCTTGTTTGTCTCGACCCAAGCAGCAAGTTTCTCAATGCCCTCTACCGGGGAAATCCTTGGCGTCCATCCGAGGAGTTCTGTCGCCTTCGAGATATCGCAGGCAAAGTATCGAAGGTCGCCCAATCTCTCCGGCCCGAATGTGACCTTAGGCTTTCGTTTCGTTGTCTTCTGGATCAGATCGAGGCACTCCAGCAGGGAAACGCTGAACTTTTTTCCTCCCCCAATGTTGTAGATCCCAGGTTTTCCCCTCTTGTAGAAGGCGTAGAACGCTTCTGCGACGTCTGAAACATACACAATGTCCCTGACCTGCTTTCCGGTTCCGAAAACCGTTATCGGTTTGTTCAATATCGTTCTGATGGTAAAGTTCGCAACCCAGCCGTGGTCTTCGCCGCCAAATTGGCGGGGTCCATACATTCCTGTGAGACGAAATACAGCCGCACGTAATCCATAACTGTCTATGAATGCTTGGCAATACAGTTCGCCGGATCTCTTCGAAGCATGCAGCGGCGTAACTGTCCCTTGCATAACAGGACGCTGTTCATCTATCTCAGGGGGGTCTGACACGTATCGTTTCTCGGTTTCCTTTAGTGTGTTGTTGATTTTGTTTCCATACACGTGAATGCTTGAACAAGAAACGACTGGAATGCTAAGCGACTTGGCGACTTTCAGAACGTTGAGCGTGCCAACTACGTTGGTTGAAAAATCGAGATCAGGATTCTCGATGCTGATGGTCATGGCAGGTTGCGCAGCAGTGTGAACCACATAATCGGACCCTTTTGCGGCGGCGGAAAGTTCCTCGTAGTTTCTTATGTCGCCCCTGATGATTGTTGCACCGACCTTATTGAGGAGATCCACAATGTGTCTTCGGGCCGAGTTTCGATCATAACCTGTCCTCAGAAGCTCGTATTCAGTAAGATTGTCGAAGGCGACAACTTCATCGCCCTTGTTTGCAAAATACTCGCACGTATGTGAGCCTAGAAGGCCACAGCCACCAGTAACAAGAACCCTCATATTAGACGACTCTCTTGCGGCGAGGATTCATTCCTGCGAGTTGAGGGCATTTTCTATCGTTTTAGCGAAGCCATTCTTTCGAAAGACGACATACACGTCGGAGTAGTATAGAAAGGCTGGGAGCATTGGTCCAACATAGCCCTTGTCATAGAGCCAGGGAATCATTCGACTGGCCGGCACTTTCACACTTTTCCGCCGGACCTTCACAGGCGTGAGAGCCCCGCCGCTTTGTCTTACGAAAGAATCGACGATTTCAGCTTCCGACTTGTATTCGCTCACATGGTCGGGTGAAAGTACTCTTTCGCCCCTTGCATTTCGGGATCTTGCAAAGAGACGACCAAGAAGTCCCTTGACAGGGGTCGAGGCAATCAGTAATCCATCAGGCCTTAAGATGCGCGAGGCCTCTGCGATGGCCCTGCGTTGGTCAGCCACATGCTCTATCGCTTGGTGAGATACCACAACATCCGCGACATTGTCTTGCAAAGGCACGTTTTCTGCCATAGACATAATGCAGAATTGAGCAGAACTATTCTCAATGATCTGTCGAAGACAGTTTTTTGAAACATCAACGCCGATAAGGGTGCGCCCGCGCTTCATCATGTTTAACAGGAGTCCTTCTCCGCATCCGAGATCGACGACGACAGCTCGGGGAGGAGACTGCGACTCTATGTCAGAGACGCTTTCGAAATGGTACCATACCAAATAAGGATGTTTTCTAGGATACGATTGGCTCTCCCCTGGGAATTTCCTCGAGTGCCGATAAGAGGGTATCCGAAACACCTTTCCAGTCATACTTCCGGACAAAATCCTTGCCTCTCCGCCCCAGGTCTTTTCGTTTGCTATCGTTGTCCAATACGTCAAGTGTAGCTTTGGCAAATTCGGCAGTGTTTCTGAATCTGACCAGAGACATTCCCTCTTGAAAGAACTCTCTGTACACGGGGAGATCGTAAGCGACTACAGGGATTCCACAGGCGAGAGCTTCGCACACAGCTAATCCCCAACCGTACCCGGCTTCATGGTCTGGATAAAGGAGAATCTTGCTGGACTTCATCAGTCCGAAGGGGGAAGCTCTGAACCCTAGCATGTCCACGTTGCGAGCTATGTTTTTAGCACGAAGTGATTCAACCAACATGTCAACATAGTACGGCGAGCCGCTACCGACGATCGCGAGTCTCGCATCGCTTTTGATGGCGACTACCTTTTCCCAAATTTCGGCTAGGTCGAGCACACCTTTCCCAGGATGAATTCTTCCAACAAAGCACGCGTCGTAGGGGGAGTCAATTCCACTTTCCGCGGCTTCAATTTGGGCTAGGTCAACTCCTCCGCTCGAGATGAAGATTTTTTCTTCAGGTATGCCACATCGGATCAGTTGGCCCCTAGTCGTTGAATTCAGTACTATCACAAGGTCGGCGTATCGCCTCATCAAGGAAAAGCTCAATCTTTGCAAGAAGAACGAAATCACATCCCTGACGAAGGAGAGTTGTCTTGAAAAAGGAGGAGGTATCACAAAGAACACGTGGGCCGCCCACGTAGCACGATCCCCGCAGACGCGCCTTAAGAAGGCGGCTGGGATGACATTACAGATGAAATCCCCTGGAGTGTACAACATGATTTGCTTCCCGTAGGGTAGCCTCATGACGCAGGTGTTTAGAGCCCTAGCTATGAAGAGCAGTGGGATAGCCAACAGAGATGGTGCCCTCTCGAGGAACGAGCCGGGGATAATTTCGTAGTCCGCATCAAGCCCGCAACTTTCGCACAGAGTCTTGCCGTTCTTCGGGCACGCTACGCTTACCTCTACCCCTTTCCGTTGCCAGTTGCGACAAAGTTCAATGAAAACCCTGTCTCCGCCTCCGAGGATATCGGGGGACAGGAAGTGGTTTGCTAAGACTTGTATCCGGAACATAAGATTCCTCGTCTAGAGTAACCTTAGCGGAATGCCTCTGCGGGCTCTTGTTGAGGCTAGACTCACGAGAGCTGGTTCGGGGAAAAATCCTTTACGTGACCAAAAATATTCTTGGCTCCCCGAACCATGAATTTCACATCACGAAGACTTCGAATAGAAACCACCTTCCGAATAATGAATTCCGGGTCAAAGGCTACCTTGTAGAGTCCTTGTACTATTTCCATCACTTCTTCATCCCTCATCGGAGTTTTCAATATCGGTTCCCTCATGTCATATCTATCCCAGTCTTCGGTCTTCAACCAACCGTTTGCTTTTGCCTGCTCGAAAAGCATGGTTCCAGGGTATGGGATGACAATGGTTACTTGCCAAGTTTTCGCATATCCTTTCTTTAACAAATATTTTGCAGTATTGACTGTCTTCATTGCTTCGTCCCTGGTCTCCCATGGGTACCCGAACATTATGGTGAGATGGGGATCAAGTCCAGCTTCGCTCGCCATCTTACAGGTGTCTATCTGCTCCTTCTCAGTGACTCCTTTGTTCAGCATGTCTAGTGTTTTCTGGTTGGCAGATTCCAACCCGTAGAGAATGAACCTAAACCCTGCCTTCTTCATCAGTCTGTAATCTTCAGCCGAAAGAGCTCCGAATCGCATGTTGCAACCGATGAGGATCTTCTTGTTGAGTCCAGTTTGGATCATGCCGTTGCAGAATTTCTGGAGCCATTCTCCGACAGGGAAAGTACCTGTGTCGTCGAATACCTCCTTGACGCCATACTTCTCGCTTAGAATTCCGACTTCTTGCAGGTAGGATTCTGGTCTCCTGACATTGAAGGAGGGATAGTGGATTGTCCAAGAACAGAACGTGCATCCGCCTCCCGCCCTATACCAGCAGTCTCTTCCTACCATCGTGTATGTCCCTGGAGTGTACTTGTAGTTGCCATTGTGGACGCTGTAGAGCCTCCACTTGGTGAGGTCTCGGTCGATGAGCGGAGCCTCGCTCAAGTTGTGTCGTTGCGAAAACTTCCCAGTTGACTCGAACGATCCATTGACTCTGTACCAAACTCCCGGTTCCATCTTACCTCTTCCATCGAGGTAGTCGGCGAGACTCTTGATGGAGAAGTCGAAGTCTCCACCGGTAATTACGTAATCTACCTCACTATTTCGGAGCGTTTCTTCAGGGTAGGCAGTCACGTGGTCGCCACACAGAACAGTCTTCGTGCCTGGACTGACCCGTTTGATATCGGAAATACTCTTCCAGTAGCGCTTTATCACAGGGGCCTTAGCTTCGATCGCGACTAGGTCAGGGGTTTCCTTGGCTATCTCGTGCAACCACTGGTCATAGGATTTCTGCTCCGAAATGGCATCGTCCCATTTGGTCTCATAGCCTGCAGCTTTGAGCATAGTAGCGGCGGACGCTGGAACCATGGGGTAAATGTAAGTGGGCTCGTTGAAATACTGGAACTGCCTATTCTGAGAAAGAAGTGGAGTTCCTTTGTCGGTAGGAATAGGTGGGTAAGAAACAGAGACTTTCAAGTAGCGACAGGCCTTATTTCAAACGGCGCCGTTGACGTGCGTCATATATTAGATTTGTAACTGGCCGCGTGCGTGTCAATTTTTCTAGAAAGAAGACCTTTGATGAAATATGCGCCATACCAAAGGTGAGTTGCAAACGCTCCAAGGAAGATTGGACCCACAAGGTTGGGACTCCGCCGTCTGAAGCCGATCATCACAGCTCCAATCCCAATCAGGAGAAAATAGGCGAGCAGAGCAAGGAGAGACAGATACCTAAAACCTTCGTCAAGATAACCCAAGAGCAAGATCGCGGGAATGCCCAGTAGGAAGAGCGAAGGAATGAAGTATAGAAGTCGCCTACTGTTCTCGGGAAATTTCTTCGAAAAATACCCTCGGTGAAGCCCGTACCCAGCGATCTGTTTCAGGTGAGGACGAAACAGCAATCTGCGGTGATGATAGACCATCACATCAGGTGCATATAGAGCGTCCCCACCCATTCTGTAGACCAAATCTCGACAAAACTTCGTATCTTCTCCAGGCCAATATGTGGAGTCGAATCCCCCCACATCTTGGAATGCGGATCGGCGAACAATCAGATTGACCGTAGGTAGATCATCACATCTTCGAGGAAGCTTAGCCGAATGTCTGAAGCTCAATGGTCCAGATCCAAGAAATGATGATAATATTTCGCCACTCGCCTTCTGCATTGCGCTATCGGACTGAGGAGTGAGACCCGGTCCTCCAACAGCGGAGACCTTAGGATCATCAAAATACTTGATGCAATTCCTCAGCCAGTCTTTGTCGGGATAGGCATCTCCATCAATAAAGGCGATGACTTCACCCTTTGCAGCGTCCACGCCCATGTTCCTCTTTTCAGAAGGTTTCACAGGTCCTGTTGGTAGGACCCGAATCCGGTCTTCGTGTAGGGTTCCATCGAAGTCGGGTAACACTAGGAGCTCGAATCGTGGATAGTCAAGTTGCAGGCACCCCTGGATGCACTCAGTTGTGTAAGAATCAATTGCCATGCAGGCCACTATGATCGATACTAATGGAGGGTCATGATGTGGAAGGATTCCTTGAGCCGTTTCTACCACTGAATTATTGGATCATATGTGTCCGACATTGAAGCTTTGTTTGCCTGATACCACCGCTTTATCCGTAATCGGTACGCGATTCCAAGAAGGTCGACGAGCATTCGGAAAACTTGTCGGGCGCTGAACGTAGCCTTTAGGTCAATGTTAACGGGTAGTTCCTTTATCGTGAAATTGAAGAGTGAGGCTACCGCCAACAGCTCGGCGTCGAAGGCGTATCTCTTTACAGAAAGGAGAGGCAGAACTTGGTATAGGGCTGAGCTCCTTGCGGCTTTTAGCCCAGCTTGCGTGTCTGTTGCGTTTACTCCCGTAAGGAGACGTTCGAGGATGTTGAATCCGAGGCTGAGAAATCGACGCATCGTGGGGGTTCGAACTGTTGAGAGGGGGTGTCGCTTAGACCCGATCGCGAAATCTGCCGATTCTAGTGCGTTGACATAATTCATCAGTTCTTTGGCGTGAATTTCAGAGTCGCTGTCGATGAGGAAGGCAAACTGTCCCGTGGCGTGGTAGAGGCCCACTTTGATTGCGTGCCCCTTGCCCTGATTCATGTCATACCCTACGATCTTGAACTTCTTGTTTGTGAGTTCTTCGACGATTTTTCGGGTATCATCATCGCTCCCATCATCAACGACGATTATCTCGTAGTCTTCGGACATGGCTGCAAACTGCTTGTTCACGTCTGCGATGCTTCTTCCGATGCAGTCCCCTTCGTTGTACGCAGGCATGACGATGGAAATCCTATTCTTCACAAAACCTTCGACAAGTTCTGACTCAGGCCGAGTCAGGCGGTCTACTGTTGCTGGGGTGAGAATGTTTTCGGCTCTCCCGTATCGTGACTATTACTTGGATCGCGATGCCAAGAACGAGGGAGTAGAAAGCGTAGTTTGCAATGTTATCGGCCTCCTTCGGTCTGCCGGTTGCTAGTAGAGTGGCAGCCGAGATTAGAAGAGTCATGAACGCGAGTACGAACGGCATCCCTGGGTTCGACCTGAAGTAGTTCTTCAGCTGATTGACTTTCGTTTCTATTCAGTCCCTTGTTCCCGGTGGTAATGTAACCATCGAACAAATTTCGCTTTGAATCCTCTAGTTATACGTGTAGAGGGCTAGATCCCCGTTCTGGAGGAGAACGCTGAAGCCGGCCGGGACGGTTGGTTGGTTGTGCCAGCCCGACCCATCTATCCACCATATCATCAGAATCGAGAAGTATCCCTCTGATCTCGCGATCTCAACACCTCGTAGGGGAGCGTTGTACTGATAGTTGATCAATTGACTATTCAGTGAAGGGAGGTAGGCTCTAGCCCAACCGTAGATCGCTTGGTGGGTTATCAGGACTGTTTCTGGATTGATTCTCGCAGCTGCAGAGTCCAGTAGCGATCTCAAATTTCCTAGGTCAGACAGTGGGATTGTGTCTTGGACCATGGAAGTTGGTAACAATTCCGAGTACACAGTGTAGTACACCATCGCCTGCTGGGCAGGGAGCGCAATGTAGAGCATTGCTGAGACCATTAGAACAGTGGAGAATGTTGGCAAAATTAGTTTATGGAAATTTCGGCCCCAACCAATTCTCGGGGGAACAGATTCTAATATCTTGTAGAACCCTGCTGTAGCGAAAATGCAGATTGGTATATCCAAGAGAAGTGACCATCGATAACTCTGGACGATCGGGCCGAAGAAGGGCAGCATGGCCGTAGCAACGGTTGCGATACAGAAGACGGACCAGGTTCGAAGCTCAATGTTCGGAACCTTTCGAAATCCGATGAGTATCAGCGGGACTAGGGCTAGATACGCGTATCCCAGGAATCCAAGGCTCAAACTCGCACTAGTGAGAGTTGGCACTGGGGCTTGTTGGCTGACGAGTCCGATTCCGGGGACGATCAATCCCGCGTATGCCGTTGCGAGAAACAGAACGACTCCCGGCAAGGCTAACTTCACCATTCCTGCGAATTCGTCCTGTTGCTTTCTAGCTAGCGCTTTGAGGGCTCTAGCCCCTACCAAGACCAATGCGATTACTCCGGTAAGCTGGTCTGCGGCGACGGCCAATATTATCAACGCAGATAGCAGGGCTTGTTTTCTGGGACCCTCCATGTCCTCGATCAAAGGGAGGCTCACGAGGATGAATGTTAGTCCGAGCATGTTTCTGTAGAGGTCCCAGCTGATTCTCAATGTCACAAAATACAGTGATGTTAGTAGCGCGCCTCCGATTGCTTGTTTGTCTGGCCACTTTAGTCCGATTCGTAGGAACCTAAACAGTGCCCAGATCATGGTTCCGTACAGGATGGGTCCCATGACCTTGAAGATCCAGACAGGATTCACTCTTGTCAGAATATGCACGGGCACCGAGATCATGTACATCAGCGGGGCAGTCCCTAGAATTTCTAGGAACCCTGCTTTTCCTGCTGCCCAGTCTAGGGTGTTGGGGACGTAGAATGCGATGGTGTCCCATCCTACAGGGTAGGGTCCGACGAGGATCTCTGGTATTGATCGTATGAAGACTGGTACTAGAAACGCTGCAAGGGCAAATCTCTTGGATCTTACTGCTCTCCCCAACGCTGTGGGGATCTCTCTGATCTTCTTCAGTTGGAGGCCAAGCCCATCACTGTTTCCGTTCGGAATCTAGCCATTTTTCTGATCTCTCGCGCTTCGATCCAGCTGGTTGTCTTGGAAGATTCTCGTAGCCTGTCGGTGGATTCGGAGGCCTCGCGCATCTTTTTTTCTGTTAACTAAATCATGACCCCCCGGGGGGTTTGTTTTTCGCGCGCCCCGCCCTTCATGAAACGCTGAGAATCGCACGTTCAGCTGCTCTCGCGTGGCCCTTCTTCCTTCATGGCCCGAACCATTCTTGGAAATCGCCCATTATCAGCCCTGATCTCGATTCTGAACCATGCCTAGATTTCGATCGTAAATCGTTCGTGAAAACCGGGTTAGCACCAGCAAACGCGTTTCCGTCAAAGCCTGTATCGCGCCCCGAATCAGCTGTCTCGCCGGAGTCTGTGCCAGACAGGAAATCTTTCGATCAAAAGGGGGGGACTAGCGAGTGCATCCCGTGACGCAAGAGTGGTTTATCCGAGAATCCCGAGGCCCATCGCGTTAGCGAAGGCCGTTTCAAACCGCCATACGAAGGCGGAACCGTTACCCCATTCTACAGCCAGCTCACTCGCCCTGGTAGCGAGTATTCTTCCCTTAGCTAGGACTCTTCCGATACCTGTCTCCAATGCCATCGCCAGCTTCGCCAGTATCCGCATCAACGTCTCCGCCATCAGTCCGCTGCGCACCTTGTCCACCCACCGTATCGTCAAGTCCACCAAACCCCTCTCCATACGAGAAAGAGAGCTAAACCAAAGACGCCTCCTCAAACCCCGAGCCTTCATCCCGATCAAGACCTCGCGAGTAATCGGTTCATTCAGAATTCCTTCAGAAAGAAAGACCCGACCTGCACTCCTCTCTCCAGTTGTAGAACCTACTATCCGCATAACTCACTAAGGCGCCTTAGAGCGTGCGGTCAATTCTGTTCATATATAATTCATTTGCGGGTTCTGCTAGATCTGCGCGAAACGACCTAGCTTGCCTCCATCGACTCTGAGGATTACCGTCGTCGTCGGGTTCCCCTTCACTGCTTCATCTGGAGGCCCGTTGGGGCTGAACCTCAGCCCTCTCGCAGCTATGTTCCTAGCCGCGTTCTCATCCCTGTCTAGCGTGGCTCCACAGTGTGGACACCATAGTCTTCGTCTGGTGCTCTCTAGGGTCTTGTACCCGCATATTGAGCACCGTTTGGACGTGTTCCTAGCAGGAACGTAGATTACCTTCACTCCTTCCCATCGCGCCTTATACTCTACCTGTCGCTGCAGCTCTCCATAACTCCAACTGTTCATCCTCGCCCGATAGTTTCTGCTCTGCCCATTATCTTTCTGAAAGAGTCTTCTCATCCCGGTCAGTCTCTCCATTATTATGCCATACCGTCGAGTCTTCGCATTCTCGACAATTCTCTTGGACACGTTGTGGAGTATTGGTAGTACACGGTTCCGCTGCTTCTCTCCATACTTGGAAAAGATCTGCGCTCTTGTTCGGGAGTCGTTTCTCTTGAATCGACTCTTGACAAACCGGTATGTAGACTTGATCCCGGTCGCCTTTGACAAGTCGAATGTCTTGACCATTCCATTCGCTGATGCAGTTGTCACGTTGTCCAGGTTACGATCTACCCCAATGTATCCTTCGGGCTCGATCTCAACTGTCTCTTTCGAGTAGCTGATACTGAGCGCGTCGGGTGTAAAGGTAACCGAGTGGACATTGAGCCCTGAGAGGACCTGGAGCGTATGACTGTTTAGCTTGACATACACGTACTCTCGAGGTTTAACCGGGACTCTGAGAAGACCATTCTGGATTTTGAACCCGTAGCACGTGGTCAACATCAACCTCCTAGCATACGGAACGGTTGCCCGGGGGTTCATCTTCTTGTTGGCCTTTCGATGGTTGTGAAGAATCCCGGTAGCCGTACTGACGGCACACAGCCTGTAGTAGCCAAGGATGTCACGACTGAGATGATGATAGGACTTCGACGATAGAGTCTTGAGACTGGAAACGTTCTCTTTTGTTCCGATAGCGATGCAGACGTTCACCATATGTCTGAACTCGTCTAGGAGCCGTAAAAGTTCGGCTGAGGCATGGTTTTTCTGTCTGATCGTCTTCACCGCCAGCACTCGGCCGCGACCCAAACAAGGGAATTGCTTTTCGTGCTAAATAGCCAGAGAGGATGACGAACCCGGCCGCACGAGAGCGAATCGTCATCCAGAAAGAGTTAACAATCCTTCAATCCAACGAAGAGTTTGCAGTGTCTTTTCTAACAAAAAAATGACCCAAAGAGTTTCGCGGAACTATGCCTTTTGCGTAGTACATGGCAGGGTCAACCGATCATCCATGCCGGTTAAGGTCCGTCGGAGGCATGCCAGTTTTATACCGGTACCTCTCTACCATATATCCAACAAGCGAAGGGATACGGGACCAAAGACACACGGTTACAAGAACATGGCTGTCGACAAGAAAGTCCTCAAGACATGCGTCGTCTGTAAACGCAAATTTCTAGGCTGGTTCTCCGAGAAATACTGCAGCGACGACTGTCGAATCGAAGGAACGCGATTAAAGAATAGAAACCGCCAGCGAAAGGGCAGGAAAGTTCTCGACCTCCGCGAGGGAGCCATCAGCCAACAACTAGGCGAACTAGGACTCAGCGACACACAATATCCAATGTACAACCACGAACTGGTAACAACAATGTATGCCAACGTAAGCCTCTACCATGGCCGCGATGGAAAGCGACACGTCAGATCCTACTATGACCTTCTACGCGAGATCGCCAAACTGAACGGTGGAGACACTAGTAAGATACTCGCTAGGCTCGCGCCTCGCGAACAAAACTAGCAGATAAGATCTTTACTGCGCGAGACGTCGTAAATCCTCTACCTTGCCTAGAAATGTTCCATCGAACAAGTACGCCTCGCCATTTTCAAAATCCACCGCCCCTGAACGCAGGACGGGTCCCATGTACTCCTTGTAGAGTTCCGTCCATCCTTCCTGGTAGTTCTTGTTGATCGGTTGTCCTCCCAGATAATCGTTGAATGACGGCATAATGATACAGTCAGCATCGGCAATAGTGACCCCGAATTTTTTCTTCACTTCATCAGCCGCGTCCCCATTGAACTTCGCATCTTCGCGTCTCAACACTCCCTCCGCCAACTTCTTCCCATCGCTCTTCGCCCTCACCCATGCCTGCCGTGTAATCCTGAATCCCAGCGGGTCTTTGAAAACAACCACTGGATGCAAGTGACCCATCACTAGGAACTTGCAACCGAGTAGGGGCGGCGCCGGCCAAGCATGGCCATGGAATAATCCAACAGTATCCCAGAGAACCATTCCATTAGATTTGTTGATCTTAACCGACGAGGGAGTCAAAGGCTCAAGGTTACCATCATGATTTCCAGGAACCACTTCTACATCGGGTATGATCTCGACGAGGCTATCGAAGAATTCCGGGACGTACTTCCACTCCTCCAGTTCAACCTTCGAGACAGCATGCTTCACATCCCCGAGTAAAACCAACCGTTTCGGATTCGTTTCTGCAAGAATTTTTCGCAGCTTTTCGAGCAGTCGAGGCACCTGAGAGGGCACATGTATTCCCTGGTGTGCTAGGGTCACCTCCCATCCGAGATGGAGGTCAGCGATGACCAGGACCCGTTCTCCCTTGCGCTCTATGAGAAGAGCTGGTCGGTCCGCCACTGATTTGACAGTAACATCCGCGGCCACTAAGTATGCCTGCCCCGCTCAAATTCGTCTCTCTTCAATGAAAAGGTATTCTTAGCGCGTGACAACTATCCAAGTAGGGATCTAGTTCGCCACCGACCGTGAACGAAAACAGGATACTCAAGGCTGCGTGTCAGGAGATAGTTCGGACAAAGATCCTCTCTGAGGAGCAAAAGCAGATGCTAACGAATGTTTTCCAGAAGAGGTTCCAACAAGCCCTAGACCTGGTCGAAGCGGGGAAAGTTCGGAAGTACCAGTTCACGCCGAGCCGACGGACCGTCTGGGTGGTCACTGGTCGGGGCCGGGACTATCAAGTTCTCCCGGACAGCATGTTCTGCACATGCGACGATTACTATTTCCGTGTAATGGAGCACAAGAAACAATTATGCTATCATATCATCGCTCAACAGCTCTCCGAGGCTGTGAGCAAGCAAGATGTGACGGAGGTAACTGACGCGCGCTACCCGGAGATTACCTCGAAATTTACCACGATTGCACCACGAGAGTAATCTCAAGGTTTTAGTAGCCGTTTCCGAGGGTTGTCGAGAACGAACCCGTGTGAGCCGAAGTGTCCTACAATCTTGACCCTAACCAGGAGTTCGCCCTACTCCAACTCCTGCTCTACATCTTCAGTTTCGTCTGTCTCATCCTGATCTTCCTCTACATCGCAGCTGAGCGACCAGGGGAAGGAAAGAAGAAGGCCGCAGAGGAAGAAGAATAAATCGTCCTAGCGGACGATTAGTAGAGTAGATGCGGAGCTCGGCATTCTCAACCCTCAAACCCCCAGTCCTACAGAGGCTTGAGAAAGAAGGCTTCCTAGAGGCCAGCCCAATCCAAGAGCTCGCCATACCCGCAATTCTAAGCGGCGAAAACGTCCTACTCATCGCTCCAACAGGCACCGGCAAGACCCTCGCCGCTATGCTCCCCGTACTAGACAAGCTCATCGAAGCGAGAGCTGAAGCAAGATCTCGAGGGATATCCGTGCTCTACGTAACCCCGCTACGTGCTCTCAACAGAGACCTTCTGCGCCGACTCGAGGAGATGGGAAAGGATCTGGACATCAAGATCCAGGTCCGTCATGGAGACACTCCGATCAGCGCGAGGTCTCGACAGGCAAAGAGCCCGCCCGATGTCATGATCACGACTCCCGAGACCCTCCAAGCTATCCTGATCGGGAAGAGAATGAAAGAACATCTCCGTTCGGTTAGGTGGGTCGTAGTTGACGAAGTCCATGAGCTAGCGACTGACGAGAGAGGTGTCCAACTATCATTCGCACTAGAACGACTCAGAGAGCTCACAGGCGTTGAGTTCCAGAGAATCGGACTGTCCGCCACCATCGGAGAGCCTGAGCGCATCGGACAATTTCTCGTCGGGACGGGACGAAGAGTTGCAGTACTCCGTTCTGATGAGACTAGGGAACTTCAGATCAGCGTCCGTTCCGTTCATCCCAGCTCCGGAGATCAGAAGGAATCAGTCAACCTGGGTCTACCGGCCTCTACCGTTTCTCGAGCTCGAATGATACTCAATATCATCCAATCCCACAAATCCACCCTGGTGTTCACCAACACGCGCGAACATGCCGAGGCGTTAGCCGCCCAGATTCAGGCAATCGGAGCCGGGATTCCTGTCCGAGTGCACCACGGGTCTCTGTCGAGAGAGTTGCGGGAAGAAGCCGAGAAGGAATTCCAAGAAGGCAAACTCAAAGCCCTCATCTGCACAAGCTCTCTGGAGCTAGGGATCGACATCGGCACCGTCGACTTCATCATCCAATACACGTCCCCACGAGAAACGACGAGGCTAGTTCAGCGCGTCGGTCGCAGCGGACACACTCTAGGCGGAACTTCTCGCGGAGTCATTCTAACCATCAACACGGACGACATACTAGAATCCGCGGTTCTGATTCAGCGAGCCAGAGAGGGAAGGCTAGAGCGGCCGATCATTCATGAGAACGCCTACGATGTTCTCGCCCACCAGATAATCGGCCTACTGCTTCAGAAAGGTCGAATGACAATTGAGGAAATCGGCGAAGTCGTCCATCGCTCCTACCCGTTTCGCGAAATAGATCCAGTAGAACTCGGCCGCGTTATCGCCCAGCTCGATGAGTTGAGATTGTTGAGAAAGTTCGACCAGTTTCTCACGGCTCGCAATCCTAAGGCAATTCAGTATTATTTCACCAACCTCTCGGTCATACCCGACGTTCAGAAGTACACAGTGTTCGACTTCTTTCGAAAGAGGCGTATCGGAAGTCTTGATCAAGACTTTGTCGCGCGAAGATGCGCCAGCGGGACAGAGTTCATTCTGCACGGTCAGACTTGGAAGGTTCTATCCGTAGACGAGGAGCAGTATCATGTTGAGGTGGAGGCGGCCCCTCCAAGCCTAACCGCAATTCCCGGCTGGGAGGGAGACATGATCCCTGTCCAGATTGACGTCGCCGAAGAAGTTGGGCGCGCGCGAAGAGTCCTATCGGATGGAATTCTACCTGAAGGCTTTCTTGAGAAGAGCGAGATTGAGCGGGTGGAGTCCACACTTTCTGCTCAGAAGCGTCAGGCTCCGATTCCTTCCGATCAGCTCGTCCTTGTTGAGAGTTTTGAGAACAGCGTGGTGGTCCACTCTTGCTTCGGAAACCTCGTCAACGAGACTCTCGCAACAGCGATGGCTGCCTTGTTCGGGTCCCGGTTGGGCTCCAACATCGGCACACAGGTCGACCAGTATCGATTCGCCCTCATCTTTCCACGTCCCGTCAGCGCGCTGTTAGTGGCAGAAGAATTCAGAAAACTTTCCGCTGACGATATGGAGAAGATCGTTCGAGATACCATCGATGCTTCCGACTTGTTCGCTTGGAGGCACTGGCACGTCCTGCGGAGACTTGGCGCAGTTGGTCGAGAAGCAGAGTACAAGGCTCGCCAGGCACGTCTCTTGGTTGACATCTTCAAGACATCCATTGCGAATGATGAGGCTCGAAGAGAACTCTTCACAGAGAAACTCGACGTCAAAGGCGCCAGAAGAGTTCTCGAAAGAGTTGGACTAGGGGAGATTGCGATCGAAACTATCCGGGACGTTGGTCAATGTACCCCGTTTGCTCTTCCAATTCTAGACAGGATCGTTCCACACGGTCTACTCAGACCGGCAGTCGAAGAAGCTTCCATCATCGAGGTCGTGAAGAGCAGACTACTGTCAACCAATCTACGACTTCTCTGCATGAACTGCGGCGAATGGGACAGCATCCGAGGAGTTGACACTCTACGGGACGTAGTACGATGTCCGAAATGCCGATCATCCTTGGTCGCTGCAACATACCGAAGCAACGATGCGCTCGGCCCGATCATCAACAAGAAAAAGAGAGGAACTAAGTTGACTCCCGAGGAGGAGAAGGAATGGATGACGGCATGGCGGTCCGCTGGACTGATTCAGAATTACGGAAAGAGAGCGGGCATAGTTTTGGCAGCTAGAGGTGTTGGACCAACTACCGCGACTCGAATTCTCAGAAACCGTTTGGGGAGAGAAGATGACTTATACCTGAGCGTTCTAAGGGCCGAGCGAGACTTCGAGCGTACCCGAATGTTCTGGGACTAGAACCTCATGATAGACTCTTCCGAGAATCTTCTCAATCAAATCCTTGCAAAGAACCCGGATCTCCCAAGAGAGGAACTCCTCTCGATGATAGAACGGAAGAAGCTAGAATCGCATGGCCTGCTGTCCGACGAAGGAGCTGTTCGACTTCTAGCACAGCAGCTTGCGGGTTTATCGGGTGAATCGATTAACATCTCAGATCAACGGATTTCAAGCGTCCAGGCGGGGCTCTCGGACGCAACAATCTCGGGAGAAATTCTCTCGATAAGTCAGTTGCGTGAATTTCAGCGGTCCGACGGGTCTGTCGGCAAACTTGTCAGGGTCAAACTGAAGGACAGCTCTGGCCAGATCACCTGTGTTCTGTGGGACGCTACAGCGGAAATCGTCGAGAAAGAACAGCTCGGAAACGGGTCCAAGCTCCGCTTTTCGCACGGCTACACCAGGCTGGGACTTGCGGGCGAGGTCGAGTTTCACCTTGGATCTCGTAGCAGTATCGAAATCCTGAGCAAAACCCCGATGGCAGGTCTCGCACTCAGTTCCCTCGGAGCGCAGGAGAGCCCGTCAGCCAGCGTCTCTCCCGAATCAGTGCGGGTCCGTATTAGAAAGTTGCAGAAAAGCCGAGGAGAGAACGGTCCAGCCTGGGCATTGTGCGAGAACGAGGAAGGTCTCACGATGGCGAAGTTCTGGGATTCTAACATGGAAACGGTTCTTTCGATGGGAGAAGGAAGCGTAATCACAATCAAGAATCCATGGATCACAGAGCGGAATGGAATGGTTTACTTGAACGCTGGAGCAAGATCCTCTATTACAAAAGAGACACTCGTCGATATCGAGTCTCCTCCTCCTGTCACAATCGCATCGATCAAACCGGGTCCCAAGCTCTACACTACACGTGGAGTGGTCGTTGAGCGATCTGAGTCTCGGGAGATCGAGACGAGGGAAGGTCGGAGAACAAGGGTCTCAAATATTAGGGTGGAAGATGGTACAGGTAAGATCAGGATCGCCCTGTGGGATAATCATGCCCAAATTGTGGAAAGCCTAAGAATGGGAGACGCGATAAGATTGACAGGCATCAAGGCCCGAGAATCATCGAACGGAGAACTGGAAGCGTCGACCGTGTTTCTAACCCAGATCGAGAAATCATAGAGATTCTGCTGAAAGCCCATGATGGCGCTAAGAGTAGGAAAGGACCCTTTCGACTACATCAACGAGGTCAAAGTCGAGAAGTCGCGTCAGTCTATGAAGCGTCGACTACAGGAGTACCGTCCCAAAGCTAACTCGATAGACACGCTTGAAAGGGTTGACGAGAAACATCACTTGATTGTGTTCTCGGCAGACTGGTGCTCCGACTGCGTCGCCTACATCCCAGGTCTGGCGAAGTCATTGATAATGGCGAAGAACAATATGCTGCAAGCTCGCGTTGTGGACTATGACGCTTACCGGGACATGGCAGAGGAATTCAACATCCGGGCAATCCCTACCATTATTGTTTACGACAAGAACTGGAAGGAAATGGGAAGATTCGTTGAGACCCCGAAAAAATTCGGCACCGTCGAAGAGGAGCTCTGTGCAATTCTAGGTTCAAAGAGCCCAGCCAAGATCTAGCAAATCCGGGACTGATCAACGAGGGAAGCAGTTCATGTTGCAGAGTTAAATGTGGACGTTCAAGAAATCTTGACTTGGTTAGCGTGAAGTTTCGACGGCGCTATCTCGCGGTCCCAATATTCTTGATGGTCTTGTCCGCATTCCTCATGGTCCGGTTTAATGCAACGAACCAGTCCGCTCCACAACGAGTGGCGGCGCCTCCGTCGCCTCAATGTCGGAAAGGTGATCCTTTGGCAGGAGTGTCCAATCCTCTCCGCCTACGGGTCATCTCAAACTGCGAGGTGGCAAGCGGAGTGGTGAAGTCTGTCACTCTTCGGAATGACAGTGATTCGCGAATCGATGTTAGTGTTAGTTCACAATATGAGAAACTGCTCGATGTTGGAAATCTCAACAACCAGAATGGCTGGCTAGTGTTGGAGCTGATCCCCCGAGGTCAAGCCGCGATCGCGGTACCTCTCGTTGGCAGGCAGATCACTTTCGTAGGACCGCTGGTCTATGATTCTGTGAATTCTTGGAATGCTATCTACCCGGTTTGGTCGATTCAAGCCGGACTAGATGAGTCGTGATAATAGTAAGATTAGTCCGATAGTGTAGGCCGCTGCCCTATGAATCTTCAACAATAGCCTGGCATTTTTCGTCATGTCGCCGCTGTATTCTTTCTCGTTTGTTAGCACGGCCATGTGGTGCATCTCGACTACCGTTATTCCGAGGAAGACCGCCAAGCCAAGGCCTAAGAGATCTATTCGTGTTGCTTGAATGTAGTAGCTAGCTAGGACGGGCATGAAACCCCAGGCTAAGCCAAAGCCGGGATAGGTGTGGAGCCACTTGGGTTTCTCTATGGGATAGAAGAGGGCGAAGAATCCTCCGAGGATTACGAACACGAGGAACCATAGGGAGTAGAGGAATGACATGTAGACTCCCACGGCCATGCCTGCTAGCACCGCAAGAACGCCAGCTGCTCTGATAGCTCCTCGGTTCATTTTTGGGAAGTAGGGGAGATACTTGTCCTTGCTCGCTGTTATGTCGATATAGTGTGCTCCGATGACTAGGCCGAAGAATCCCGCTAGCATTGTCAATAGGTAACGGTAAATGTGGAACTCGGGAGCGAGCGTCGCGGCGACTGTGACCCAGGAGAAGAGGACGGTGCTGAATGGCCAGCGGAGACCGAACCACCAGACATTCTTCTTCCAGATTCCGACAAGGTCAGGTTCAACCTTGGGTAGGACCGGTTCGCCCATATTCTGAGCTTCTAGTCCACATATTTAGCAAAATAACTGTCCTTGCTGGCGCCGGCCCTGCGAGACTTCTCGGTTCTGATCCCAAATTCGCCTATTATCAGCCCTGATCACGATTCTAGGACTACCCCTAGATTTCGCTCTGGAATCGTTCGGGAATGGCAATGATAACTCCCGCAAACGTCTTCTCATCTAAGCCTGAATCGTGCCCGGAATCGGGAGATTCGCCTGGAATCGGTGCCAGGCAGGAAATCTTTCACTGCAAAAGGGGGGTACTAGCGAGCAGACCTGGCGACGCAAGAGTGCTTTCGGCGGTCCCGTGTGAAGTTAGCAAACCCCTGAAGATTTCAAAAAAGTACTCCTCCTTGCTCGACAATCTTGTTTGAAACCTAATTTCTCTTCTTCTAACCATTTCTTTCTGTAAACATTTCTTTTTCGCTAGCTCCTATATGACCCCCCGTGTGCCTGATTTTCCCGCGCCCCGCCCTTCGTGAAACACGGAGAATTCCACGTTCAGCACAACCTTACGGGCCGCTCTTCCTTCGTGGACTCCTGGAGGAGACCGTCTATGATCGAAGGAAGTGCCTCTACTTGGTGGATTTGGCTACTTCCTTTACCGCGCCTTCCAGAATCTCTAGTCCAGAATCCACAAGGTCCCGAGTTATGATTAGCGGAGGTGCGATGCGGAGCGTCGAGTGTCCTGCAGTGATCATTGCTAGTCCTCGTCGGAACGATTTCATCATGATCTCGTGCGCCTCGTTATCACCTGACTCTTTGGTCTTCGGATCCTTCACAATCTCCGCGCCGATCATCAGCCCCTTCCCTCTAACATCGCCGATAATATCGTATTTCTCCTGCATCTCCTTCAAGCGTTTGATCATGTAGTCGCCTTGTTTGGTCGCGTTCTCCATCAAGTGCTCATCTCTGATCGCATTGATGACTTCGAGGGCCGCGGCACACGACACCGGATTCCCACCGAACGTGTTAGCATGAGACCCTCCCTCCCAGTCCATCAACTCAGTGTTCGCAACCGTCGCACCAATTGGCATCCCAGACGCGAGCGCCTTTGACGTAGTGATAATATCCGGTTCTACACCCCAGTGCTCGATCCCGAACCAGCGTCCAGTCCTTCCCATCCCAGACTGAACCTCGTCGTCAACCATCAGGATCCCATTCTTGTCCAGCAATTTTCTCAGCCGCTGGAAGTAGTCAGCTGGAGGAACTACGTATCCGCCCTCTCCCTGAACTGGTTCGATGAAGAACGCGGCAACATCTTCCGGCGGGAGATACTTGTCGAGAACTTGTTCCTGGATAAAATCGACACAGTACATGTCGCACTCAGGATAGGTCATCTTGAAGGGACATCTATAGCAATAGGCAAACGGAACATGCGTGTCACCAGGAACCATCGGAAAGAAGTGACGACGTTGAACCGGCTTGCTGGCGGTAAGGCTCAACGCTCCCAGAGTTCTCCCATGGAAAGCGCCGATGAAGCTGAGAAAGCTGTGCTTACGAGAATGCCATTTGGCCAACTTCATCGCAGCTTCAATGGCCTCTGTGCCGCTATTGCTTAGGAAGACTTTCTTCTGGAAGTTTCCCGGAGTTATCTTCACTAGCTCTTTTGATAGTTGGACGACTTTTTCGTAGTAAAAGTCCGTCCACGAATAATGAATCAGTTTCTCGGCCTGGGCCTTTATTGCACTCACGACTTTCGGGTGAGAATGACCCACAGCTAGACAAACAAGACCTGAGTTGAAGTCGATGAACTCGTTTCCATCAACATCCTTTACGATGCACCCTTGGCCTGATTCAGCTGCGAGAGGGTAGAATCTGACAAGGGACGGCGAGATCAGAGCTTCGTCCTCTTTGAGCAACGCTCTGGCTTTCGGTCCTGGAGGAGTAACAACAATCTTTGGATATTTCGCGGCCGGCATCGCTATCGCGCGCCCTGCCATGAGAGCGGCTAATAAGATTGGCGCAGATTATCTGTTCTAGCCTAATTGCCTAGAGTAATCTCTATCGTTGAGAGACTCGCCATCGATCCATCTTCCCGTTGAACCTCTTCGGTCCCTATGTCCACAGAATGAATTTGGACATTCTTGAAGAAGGCTCTTCTCAGCATCTCAACCGTCTCGACAGCTTTGTTGATGGATTGGCCGCGAGCCCGGACCATGACTTCTGGAACGCCAGTGTTGAAAAGTGTTACGCAAGCAACCACATAGTTCATCGTAGGCTTCTTACCAATCCTGACAATGTTTGGCGCTACTTCTTCTACTTCTTCGAATCCATCCTCGATGTCCGTCTCGGGCAAAGTGTTTGACATGGTGTCGCCTGTGCGATTGTGGTTGGTTACCTGTTCCCCGCAGATTAACCTTGCCAAACCGGGACTGTTTGATGCGAGGACTGACTCGTGATAGAATCGCTATTTTCGTTCTGTTTTTCCTGAGTCCTGCTTTTAAAGGACCGGCCGAGTGAGTCCTCTCCCTTCGGACGTGATCTCGCGATCCTTGGACTCTGCCAGCCCTACAGTATTCCACATGCTGGAAAGGCTGGTAGGCAAGAAAGTGTTGGCTGTCATCAATCGCGACTTTGGCTATGAGGGAAAGGTCGCGGTTGTCTCGCATCAGCCGCCCGGAATCTGGCTGTCTGAGTCTGACGCGGTGATTCTACGTTCGACAGTCGTCAGCCCGATCCCCCAGATTGTAAACAGGGAGCCGAAGGGCGAGATTTTCCTGCATCTTGACGCGATCCAGAGGCTTGAGACGATTTCAGAAGGGAAGGCCAACGCGCGGCGATAAGTTCGCCTGGCTCGACGGCCTAGTCGTCGCCACATCCAACGTCACAATCGTCCTAGACCCTATCAAGCTCCGCAAGCTCTCCCCCAAGTCGAGAGTCCTGGTCTCCCATGCGCACAGCGACCACACCCGCGGATTCGGACATAAGGGAACAAAACAATCCACCATCGAGACAAGAGAAATCCACAGCGCTCTAAACTCTCACAAGGTCTCGAATTTCAAACCGATTGATCTCAACCACAAGGTCACCATAGACGACATAGAAGTAAAAGCCCTGAACGCTGGGCACATGCTCGGATCAGCCCAGTATCTACTACACACACCCTCAACGTCGATACTTTACACTGGAGACATTAACTGCGTTGACACACTCACAACAAAAGCAGCACAGCCCCACAAATGCGATGTACTAGTCATCGAAGCAACCTACGGCTCGCCATTCTACCATTTTCCTTCTAGGGAGACCATCTACGCCGGCGTTGTAGAATGGGCAGTCGAGATGATAAAGCAGGGGTGCATCCCGTGCCTACACGTCTACGCGGCAGGTAAGGCCCAAGAAATCGTCCGTCTATTCAATCTCTACACGCACCTGCCTGTGATCGTTAATCCCGTTCTAGACGGAGTCAACACCGCTTACCGAAAAGGCGGTCACGCCTTGGAGTGGATGACCTCAACCTCCACCGACGGAAGCGAAATTCTTGAGAAGAATCCATGTGTCTACGTTACCACCCCAAACGATAGGAGGAGCATCGGCAGGAAAACTGGGCGCGCATATGCGACGGGATGGGCTCTCTCCCTCGGAGGGCGCACCGCAGCATTTCCCTTGAGCAGTCACGCCGACTTCGAGCAGCTAATGTCGTTTGTCAAAGCCTGCGAACCTGAGAAAGTCTACATTTTCACCGGTTTTGCCGAGGAGCTTGGTAGGTCGATCAAGTCGGAGCTTGGACTTGAGGCAAGTGGCCTGCCAGCGATTAACCAGAGAACATTGTTCGAAGATTACTAGCTCTCTAGTAACGATAACCGAATTGCTCAACTGACGGGCAGCAGGAAGTAGGCGATGAGCGCGAGAGCGACTAGACCCACCCCAGAGATGACAACGAGTTGGGGACTTAGCTTGATGCCTGGTGTGTCTTCTTCGAAAAATCGCAATAGTCCAGCGCTTGCTGCTGGCATCGGTGCCTCGTCTCGGCGTCTCTTCTCGCGCTTGGTCACAAGTCTCTATCCTTCTTTGTGTGCTCGAGTTGGCTGGCCTGTAATAAGGCTGGCGTGGCTAACGTAGTTGGATGTATTCATACGCGTCTCTTGTCGACTCGAACGCGTAATGTACTCTTGTGAATTCCTTCCGGAATTCGTTAACGTCCTTGCCGACCTTTTTCGGGTCTTCGTTCTTGACGACGATCCGGTGCATCATATGCGCTATCTCTTTCATTTCTGATTCTTTCATCCCGAGCCTGGTAACTTCTGAGACCCCGGCTCGTATTCCTCCCGGAGCTTCGAAGTGTCTTCCTTCCTTGATATCATAGGGGAGAAGGTTTCGGTTGAGAATAATGTTCGCATCCTCCAGTTTCTTCTCGATTGTCTTTCCATCGCCGTACTTCGTAATGTCCGCCACCAGCAGATGAGATTTAGTGAAGCCCTTCTTCTCGCCGAGAACTTTGAATCCGAACTCGTGGAGGGCTTGAGCTAGAGCTTTGCTGTTCTTCACAATCTGGGCAGCATACTCCCTACCATACGCGAGCATCTCAGCAAACATTATCGCTTTTCCAGCCAGATGGTGAAGGTGGTGGTTGCTTACATTGCCTGGAAAAGTTGCCTTCTTGATCGTGTCCGCGTTTTCCGGATGGGAAAGTATCATTCCACCCTGTGGTCCAGGCAAAGTCTTGTGGGTGCTGCACGTCATAGCGTCTACGCCTTCATGCATCGGGTCTTGGAATTGGTGACCTGCGACAAGGCCTGCGACGTGTGCGGCGTCGAAACAACTCTTGGTGCCGTGTTCTTGAAAAATCGGCACAAGTTCCTTGAGGGGATGTGGAAACGGAAGGACCGAGCCGCCGAACATGGCTAACGTGGGTCTCTTCCCTTCCGCGGCTAGTTTTTTGATCTTCTTCTCGGTCGCATCAACGTCAATGTTCATTTCTTCTGTATCGAATGGGAAATACTCGACGCCGAGTCCTCTCACCGAGCCAGCAGTTCCACCAAATTCTTTCTTGCCCATGCTGATGTGGCCTCCGGCTGGAATCGCTAACGCCATGATAGTATCACCAGGGCTCGTGAAAGTTGTGTAAGCAACTAGATTCGCGCACACTCCAGATATAGGCCGAACGTCAGCGAAGTCCACTTGGAATAGGTCCTTAGCGAGGTCGATGCAGATCTGTTCAACTTGATCAATGTATCGGCAACCCGCGTAGACTCTTTCGCCAGTCCAGCCTTCTGCGTAGCGATTACCAAAGTCGGAGAGGATGGCTTCTTTGACTGCGGGGCTAGGAATATTTTCGCTTGCGATTAGCGGCAGGGCTCCTGCGAACCATTCGTGATGGGCTTGTAGCAGCTGGAAGACCTGCTGGTACTTTTCCCTCGGCTGAACGACCATATTGGAGAAATGATTTCGTTCCTTGTTTAACGTTTCACAAGCTCAATCAGTTCTGGTTCCGTTCCTCGGGAGCTGCCCAAATTGCTAGACAATCCTCAAAAGTCGTCTTGTTCGGCTTGTAAAGAGGGAAGCTGCTGATTCAGACCTTTGCCTGCTTCCTAAACAGGCTCCACCATTGAGGGTTTAGATCCACATATTTGACGAATTTTGCCAGAAGATCCAGAGTGCGTGAGTCAATGTAGTGTTCCAAGCCTTCTGTGTCTTTCTGGGCCGATGTCTCCTCCACGCCGAATAGTTTGAGAAACGCGACAAGAAGGGCGTGGCGCTGTCCCAGAGCTCGGGCCATGTTTTCCCCTTCCTCGGTAAGAGTGATGCCACCGTATTTTTCGTGGAGTATGAGCTGTTCCGAATGTAGCCTGTCGAGCATTCCGGTGACTGTTGGCGGCCGAACGTGCAGGTGTTTGGCTATGTCGACAGGTTTCGCGTATCCTTTCTCACGGATTAGTTCGTAGATGATCTCCACATAGTCTTCTTTTCGAGGTGTCTGTCCTTTGGCGCTAGGTCTGTGGGCACGGGCTAGTTTCGCGAGTTGACCCTTTTCCGGTCTAGTTCGAGCCATTCTTCCCACACGTTGCGATTTGGACATTTGGCTTCCGAAGGATTCTCTTTCAGAGGTGAATGTGAAGGTTGAGACTGTCCCTGAGTTTGCGTAGTATCGGCTCAAGGGGGCCGGGTTCAAGGCTGATGGCGACAATCTGGTTGTTGTGAGGAAAGATGACGAGGTCGACTTTCTGATATTGTATGGAAATATGTGCGAGGGGTCCGCACTGGTTTTCCAGCTGGGAGAGCGTGTCCAGGATCATAGGTGGAACGCTGCTCATGAATTTCCGGTCGTACGTCTCAGGGGTTAGACTCATTACATTTGACCGCATTCGGGACTCTAGGAGTTTGCTGTTGCGGTCTAATAGGGCGACATAGCGTATTCGGGAGTCGAGCGCGAACAGTTCGTCGACGAGTCTAGTTTGGGGCCTACTCAAGCTGGAGTCATTCGCTCGTGCGTTTGCATGTTAAAGAAATGCTTTCGCCTCAGAAAAGAATAAGCAGAATGTCTGTCATGAGAGCTGATTCAGAGGACGGGCAGTTAGCGCTGATAGGTGTTTCATGGCGCCTAGCCTTCGAGATGTTGAATCCTAGGACTGGCGGCGGAGAAACCGTCATGGTTTCGGAGATTTTGGTCGGACTTTATATTACTGGTTTTAGGTTCTCTTGGAAAAATACTTCTGTTGCACGTCTGGGGTTCTCTTGGAGTACAAGTGGGTTGTTCTGACGGTCACCACCGTCGGAATTTTCATGGCGACCCTTGACTCCAGCATCGTGGTGGTTGGGCTTCCGCAGGTCGTCTCGGATCTAAAAACAAACCTTGTCGTTGGCGTCTGGATCATTACAATATATCGCCTCATGATCACAGTTCTCCTCGTCGGCATCGGGCGCTGGGCGGACATTCATGGGCGAGTCCGGCTTTACAACATGGGTTTCGCCATTTTCACGTTCGGCTCTCTCCTCTCCGGTCTTTCCCCCACCGCTGAAGCGCTTCTTGCCTTCAGGTTGGTCCAGGGCATTGGAGCTGCTCTGTTGTTCGTCAACAGTGTTGCGATTGTTACTGACGCTTTTTCCGGCAGGGATCTCGGGAAAGGAATCGGAATAAACCAGGTTGCGATCAACGCTGGCACAATAACAGGATACACTCTGAGCGGCGTGCTCATCCAGCTCTTCACTTGGCGTTCCATATTTCTCGTGAATGTTCCAGTGGGAATCTTTGGGACCTATTGGTCGCGGAAACGGTTGATGGAGATTTCCCGCCCGGCAGTAGGGGAAAAATTCGATGCCCCCGGAGCGATCACATTCTCCATCGCAATAACACTACTACTCTTGGGCCTCACTCTCGGCAGCCTAACGAATTTTGTAAACCAAGCCGTGGTTGGTACAAGCATCCTTTGCCTGGTATTCTTCGTAATGATAGAGCGAAAGGCCAAGTACCCAGCTCTCGACATGTCCCTGTTCAAGATCCGTCTGTTCACTGCGGGCAACATAGCCAACCTCCTGAGCGGACTGGCCTTCGCAGCTTTAGCGTTCGTAATGACACTTTACTTTCAACTCGTGAGAGGGTACGACCCCCTTCACGCAGGAATCTTCCTCATCCCTCTGGATGTAACTCTGATTCTTGTCGGGCCAATAAGCGGATGGCTCTCTGACAAATGGGGTGCCAGAGGGCTGAGCACTTTGGGCTTGCTCATCGCCTCTATCGGTTTCTTCGTTCTTTCCGGGTTCAATCTGGAGACACCTTATTCTCAGATAGCGCTTTGGCTGGCCGTTGTCGGGTTCGGTATTGGACTGTTTCGCAGCCCGAACGCAAGCTCTGTAATGGGCTCTGTTCCAAGCTCCAAACGCGGAATATCGTCGGGTGTAAGAGCCACCATTATCAACACGAGCATCGTCGCCAGCATTCCGCTTGTCTTGGCATTAATGACTGCAGATGTTCCGTACTCCAAGCTTGTGAACCTGGGAAGAGTGAGTGTGGGAGGGATTACTCAGCTGGCTGGCGGCGACGTAGGAATCTTCCTGGCTGGACTCCAGCACTCCCTCATCGTCCTGGCATTATTGATTTTGGGATCAGCAATATTCTCGTTCCTAAGGGGACCTCGTTGAGAATCCGTTAGGTTCATCACATGCTGAGGTCTTAGCACATCGCCAGAGAATCGTTCAGTCGTAACTAGACAGGGTTCCGCCCCAGATAGGATCTGGCCCGAACAAGTTGCTCGCATACCGAACTGCTGAGCTAGCTTGGACGCCCAGTGTCAACAGACCGGCAACAGCGGTAAAGACTCGATCATCATGAACGATGGTTATGCTGCCGTTCCACCCGATGAAAGACTTGGCACCTTTCTCAATGAATGCTTGAGCGAGAGAAGAGTCGCTCAGACTGTTGCATGCCATCACGAGAACGGTGGTTCCTGAGAAACGGCCACACATAAGCTGCGAAATGGCTTTCGGTGTCATCGCAAAATACGTGCGCCCATTGGCCTCGATAACGCCAAGATCATTTCTCACCTGATCGCTAACTCTTTGAGACCCATACTGGTCAGAGGTCGCGAAAGCCACTGGTGAAGCATCTCCCACGCGAATGTTTACTCCCTCCACTCGAAGGATGATTATCGAATAACCTTGGCTTGGCAGGTTGAAGAAGAAGTCAAGAGTTGCAGCTCCCTCGGAAAAATAGTCGAAACTGTATCCAGTCTCGTTCATGATTCTTCTGATTCCACTAACGAATTGGGGATGTGGATACAAAGAACTAAGCCCGTCTACTAGTGCAACCCTTTTCACTGAAGACTGGCTTGCTGGTCGTTGAGGATTGCCGACACAGTCATTCGTCGTGGATTGGTTGTTTCCGAGAAGCCCTGTGAGGCCACTGACATACGAGAAAGTCATCAAGGCGACGATTGCCAGTGCGAGAATCTTGAGTCTCTTGTGGTTGTGCGATATGGGGTTGGTGCTGCCGGTGTTAGGTTGGGACAGGCTGTGCGCGGCCTTTGTTGATGATCTTGTTGGCGGGGGTTTACAGTTTTTTCAGACTTGTCGCGGATCCGCCAGTTCTCGATCGGTTTCGTATGCCGTAGACTGCTGCTCCGATGAGGGCCAGCGCGGCCAGTCCAATCCCGGCGAAGGGTATTAGCTGGTTGCCTCCTGTCGTGGGGAGGCTAGTGCCGCCTACGCTTCCAGCAGGCTTCACATTCAACGTGAACTGGGTCGAGTTTGTTAGTCCTCCGCCCGAACCAAAGGCTGTAACAGTTACCGCACCAACGGGAGTGGAGAATGAGGTGGCGATTGTTAGAGTGCTTGTGAAGGTCGGGACTTGCGTCTGGGGGTTGAACGAGCAGGTTGCGCCTGTCGGGAGAGGTCCGCAGGACAGGAGAACAAACCCGGCTGTACCTCTCTCAAGTGTGACGGTTATGGTGTTTGATCCCTCGCCACCTTGGACAACGGCGATGTTGTTTGAGTTTGACATTTTGAAGTCGAACGTGGACTGGCTGGGAGATTGTATGCCGTGCGCGGCGTAGGGCAAGGCAGGAATAGTGGCCAGGACGGCCAGGACCGTAATTAGGGTCAAAAGCGGGGTTGAAGATCGGTTGATTCGAGATTTGCTGGGACTTGTTGTTTCGTTTGTTGAACGAGTCTCGATTGGTTTCAATTTCAGACCGGAATCGTGGAGTCCATTTACGCGTATTTAGATTTATCCGAGTTTGGAATGGCTGGCTGTACAAAGATAACTGCGGTGGACCAGAGTGACCTAGGAATGTCGAAAGTTCTCCTGAGCGACACCCGTGTGGAGGTCGGTTACGACGCGTGTCCGCCCCTCGCTCCAGACGATTGTAGGAGTCCTCATCAACGCCTTCCGATCCAGCCAAACCAGCCCCACCCGTGGTATGGGGCTCCTTCGAACAAGTCGAAGATTGTCTCCAAGGTTACCATCCCGAAGCCAATGAGATAGATCCCTATCAAGACTCCAAAGTCAGACAGCTTCGAAAAGCCAGCATAGTTCGATAGACCTGAAAAGAGTAGCCAAAAACCAAGAATCAATGCGCTTAAGCCGACGACAAATCCAACAATCCACTCCTTTCGTGCCACGTTGACATCGTGCTTCTCAAATCGGATCTCTCCTAGTGTCTCCTTCGCCGCATCCTCCTCGATACTCTGGTCAATTGATTCCTGCATTGGCGAGATATCGCGAAGATAGTAGCCGCATACCCCACAGGTTATGTCCTCGTCCGCCTCCAGCGATCCGCATCCAGGACACTTCTTCAAGGCGATTCGCCTGTTGTACGGGTACCTTGGTCTTGCTCATTAAGTCAGATCCATTTTGTTGGTTGGCATCGACCGGATTCCTGGAGTTTTTACGCCTGTGAATGTCCCGGGAGGCCTCATTGGAGCCCCGGATGGGGGTTGAACCCATGACCTACGGCTTTTTTTTTCGAGGTTACAAAGCCGTCGCTCTACCACTGAGCTACCGGGGCGATCATCGAACTGTCTCGGGACCCGTCTAAGATAAAATCTCTCGGCATGATCGTATTCTAGGCTGGCGGGTTTGGATTCCGCGTTCTTGCGGTCGCTCGCACAAGCGCATCTACACCCGGTAGGCTTTGGCCGGATAAGAGAGAGAGCATTGCACCGCCAGCGGTGCTGACGTGGCTGAATTTTTCTTCTATCCCATGAATTGATGCTAGGCCGACAAGGTGTCCGCCTCCGATAACCGTGTAGCCGTTACTCTCGGCCATTGACTCCAACAGTTCTTTCGTTCCTCTGTCGAACCCGTTTCTCTCAAACACGCCTAACGGGCCATTGGCGACCGCGGTCGCTGCTCCTCTTACGATCTTTGAATATTTCTCAAGCGTCTTAGAGCCGATGTCAAGAGCTTCCTCGTTCGTGTGCGGTGAGTTGACTGGGCGGTCGACTCTCTTACCCTGCTTGTCTTCGTACGCTAGGTCCAGCGGGGCTTCTATATGATCCGCGTATTTTTGCGTCAAGTTCTGTGCTCGGTCCATGAACTGTTTAATGTCCCGTATTTGTTCGTCATTGATCTTTGTCCTTACATCTCGTGCTCGTAGGAAAAGTTTCGCAGGTACCCCTCCAAGAAGGATCTTGTCTGCTTTTCCCCGCGAGAGTATATTTTCAATGACAGGAATCTTGTCCTCAACTTTTGATCCGCCGAGAGCATAGACGCATGGTCTCTTGGGTTCCTCGAGGAGAGTTGAGACCGCATTCAGCTCTCTTTCCATCAAGCGCCCGGCTGCGCTCGGCAACAATTCTGGTAGACCTGCGATGGATGGCTGGGACCTGTGGGCCGTCGCGAAAGCATCGTCCACGTACAAGTCGAATAGTGGTGCGAGGCGTCGGACGAAGTGTGTCTTGACGAGTTTTTCCGCTTTGTCGTCGATGTTTTCCTCCGCGCAAAATCTCAGGTTGTCGAGAACCAGTATCTCCCCGGGCTGGACCTTGTTGATCTTCTGGATGGCGTGAGGACCGATTACGTCGTCAACGAAACTGACCCGTTGCGAACAGTACTGCGCCAGAATGTTTGCATGAGGCTCAAGAGAAGTGAAGTCGTCCTTTCCAGGTCGGCTCTGATGGGAACCGAGGGTAACGCGCGCCTCATCCAGCTCGGTAAGGGTCTTGGAGGTGGCTCTGATCCGCGTATCATCAAGTATCTGGTGTGTCGAGGGATCTAGAGGGACGTTGATGTCAACTCTGAGAAAGACTCTCTTGTCTTTTGTTTCCACGTCATCGAGGGTCTGAAAGTCGTATTTTTTCAGATGAGCGTCTTCTCCCGAGCTCGAAGGCCGGGGCTGAGGTGTTGTTTAATGATTTGTCAGGAATGCTTTTAGCCGCAGTCGTTCGGCGGCTGTTCTGCCGGGGTGGCTCAGCCTGGTCAGACCCCGAAAGGGGAACCACAGCGCCGGACTCATATCTTCAGTGTGGGAGATCCGGAAGTCGCGGGTTCGAAAACACCTCTGTCCGAGACTCCCGCCCCCGGCATTCTCGGTCGTTCTTGAGAGCACGAATGTGGCGGTTTCCGTAACCCGTCACCGTTCTCAGCTTCTCACTATTTCTTGAGAACTGCTGACGAGAGCGCGACTGGGCACCTCCTCATGGTGCTTTGCTAGGGTTCTGTTAACTCTTCTTATGATGAGTTAGCTTCGGGACATCGACTCCGGGGATTACCGTAGGCGTCGGGTTCCCCTTCACTGCTTCAACTGCCCGCCTTGCGCCTCACTAATGTGAGGCAGGGAACGTGCGAACCTCACCCGTCCCCGCCGAGACAAGTTAACGGCCGCGACCATGTCCCGGTCCATTACTGTTCGACAATTGCTGCACCAGAGCTTGCGTTCTAGTCGCTTGTCTGATTGGAGTCTCTCCCCGCATCTCGGACAAGTCACACTCGAACCTCTGGTCTCACGCCTAGACAAACGGATTACTGGGAGGCCCATCCATCGCGCCTTGTACTCTATCTGTCGTTGAGCTTCACGGAAGCTCCAGCCGTTCATTTTACACCGATACTTTCTGCCCTGACCGTTACCCTTTCGATAGAGGGATCGGATGCCCTCGATGTTCTCGAGAACTATCGCTGTCTTCTGTTGATGTGCTAAGGTGACGATCGTCTTTGTGGCGTTGTGGAGTAGGTGACCGGTTCTAGCGGTTCTTCGCCGTCCATACTTGGACGCTATCGCCGTTCTTACTCTATGATCGTTTCGTCTGAAAGAGGATACTATGCGCACCGTGGTACTGGCTATACGCGCCGTCTCTGAGAGATCATAGTGAGTCGTCTCCTGGTCGTTTCCAACCGTGAGATTACGAAGATTGCGATCCACACCTACCGTGGAGGCGCATTCTATCCTGGGAGTGTCGCGGGCGATGCAGAGGCTCAACCTGTTCCCGGTGAGGGTGAAAGAGCGGACTATGACTCCCGGTTGTGATATGACCTCTAGCGTATGCTTGGTCAAGATTATGCTGGCGCGTTTCCCTCTTGATACAGGAATGCGCAAGTATCCGTTCTCTATCTTGAACCCGTAGCAGGAGACGAGCTGTTGTCTGAAGGCGTACGGGGTCCTAGTGGTGAGACCTCTCCTGACAGACTTCTTTCTAGCGGCCAGTATTCCTGCGGCGCGTGATATCGCGCAGAGCTTGTAGTAGCTAGGGGAATCGTACTGGGCCAACTGGCTATAGGAGAGGAGTGAAAGCCTTCTCAGCGAAGACACGTCGTTAGCTAGACCAACCCGTAGAGACTCGTTGACCATCCGTCTGAACACCTCCAGTAGTACAACAACCTCTCGCGATGGGGCACAATGCTGCCAGACCGACTTAACACCCAACACGACAAACAACGAGCGCCAAATCCTAAAGATAGGTCAGAGAGGCATCCGACGATAAGTTAACAGAACCTTTGCTAGTAAGGCTAATCTGTCTCATCATTGGAATCCCTCATGACTCCTCCTTGGTATTGGAAGAATGCCCCTTCTGTCACAAGTTCCTTGCCGCTGAGCTGCTGTCTAAGACTGTGATAGACACGGCTGAGGCGCTCAAGGAGAAGGACGTTTTCTTCAAGATGGGATTGCCAATCGAGACTGGAGAGAGGGTGGCTGACCATCCGGAGGCGTTTGTTACCTACAAATTTGCTTACAAATGTAGGGATTGCGGAAAGGAATGGACAAAGTTACGTCTTGAAGAGGTTGGGCTTCCCAGGGAATTTGTCGAGGATGAGGAGGAGAAGAGCGATTACGACGCTGATAGCGAGGCGGAGGAAGCTAGAGAGGAAGAGTACGCCAGGCAGGAATAACTTCTTCTAGCTTCGACGTAGGATGTCGACTTTTCCATCCTTTCGACCCACATAAGCCGTGTCGCACATCTCCAAGAAGAGTCCTGTCTCTATTACTCCTGGGATCTGTTTGAGTTTTTCGTTGATGATGTCTGGTCTTCGGAGGTTGCGGTAGTAGGCGTCGATGATCAGGTTGCCGTTGTCGGTTATTACTGGTCCGACTTTGCCGCCCGGTGCTTCTCGTAGTACTGCTTTTTCGGATATTTTCCGGATCTTGCCTAGTGTGGAGTGATAGGCGAAGGGTGTGATCTCAACGGGGATGGGTTGTTCTCCGCCTAGCGTCTTCGCGAGTTTTTTCTCGTCAATGATAATGACGAGTTTCTTGGTTGTCGCGTCGACTATTTTTTCTCTGAGGAGGGCTGCGCCGCCGCCTTTGACTAGATCTAGTGATCTCCACTGTACCTGGTCGGCGCCATCTAGTGCCAGATCGATTTCTATGTCCTCGGGTAGCGTGGTTGTTTTGAGGCCGAGTCTACGGGCGGCCATTTCCATCTGGTAGCTTGTTGGGACCCAGCTGATGTTGAGGTGTTCTTTCTTGATTCTTTCTGCTGCGAGGTCGAGTGCTTTGAGGACTGTGGTGCCGCTTCCGAGGCCGACGGTCATCCCGTTTCTGAGTTCCCGAACGGCCTGTGCGGCTGCGCTGAGCCGTGCTTTTTCTGTCCAGCTCATCTCTCGGTGGTCTAGCCTTCCGTTTCGATCTGTTCGAGTCGCTCCATGGCCTTAAGGACTTCTTCCCTGATGGTTTCTATCTTCTCTTCGGCCTTGTTTCTGGCCTTTTCTCTCGGGGGTTTTTCTTTTGGTGGTGGGTTTTCGGTTGTTGTTGTTGTCTCTGTCTGCTCAATCTTTGCGGGTGTGGATTTCGGCTCTACCGGCTTGGTATCTGGTGTGTTCGGTAGGTTGAGTGATGGGCGGATCTTTTCTATTCGGGCTTGTATGTCGAGGAAAGTTTCTTGGAATCTCTTGAAGAGATCTTCCTTGGCCGTTTCTAACTCGTAGAGGTCTACTGTTTTCTTGTAGGTGTCGATCTCGGCGTCTACGCGTTTGAGGTCGTTCTTGTAGGGTTGTATCATCTGGGTTTTTTCTGTCTCGTTGATTGTGCCCTTTGATTCTGCTTCGTAGATCTTTGTGAGTGCGTCTCCTATGATGTCTCGTTCTAGGTTGGCTACTCGGAGCCGGTTGCGTGCTTTTGCAATGTCGGCTTCGGTTACGGTTTTGCGGATTGTGTCGGGTATTGGGAACGGTTCTATCTTCGAGGAGAGAGGCGTCGTTTGCAGGGCGGGTTCCTCAATGGGTTTCTTTTTTCCGAATAGGATTAGTGTTGTGAGAAGTTGGAACGGGGCCTTGGAGCCCTTTCCCCGCAATAGAATCATTCCCGTAGCGATATTGTGGGCTAGGGCGGGCGGCGGATTATTATAGGTTTAGGGTTCCGTTAAATCCTAGCAGGATTGATTGTTGCCTTCGTTGGTCGTTGGACTTAACTTGCCTCCATCGACTTTGAGGATTAGGGTCGTGTTCTCCGGTTCCTGTTCCTCTACCATTGCTTCACCTGGAGGCCCGTTGGGGCTGAACCTCAGCCCTCCCGCGGCTATGTTTCTAGCCGCGTTCTCGTCCCTGTCTAGCGTGGCTCCACAGTGTGGACACCATAGTCTTCGTCTGGTGTTCTCTAGGGTCTTGTACCCGCATATTGAGCACCGTTTTGACGTGTCTCTAGCAGGAACGTAGATTACCTTCACTCCT
>DASYWW010000014.1 GCA_035935655.1 Candidatus Bathyarchaeia archaeon | reverse complement strand
TTTCCCACCATGCATTCGAGGCGCAGAAGACTCGCACTGAACACATGGGAAATACCTACAAGGACATTTAACCGAGAGGGGAGACTCGCACTGGCGAAGGCTGGCGCTTCTCCAGCTCGCAGATCTCCTGCACATATTCCACCACTGCTTCTGGACCGATGTGTTGGGCGTTGAGCAGGTGTTTTCGCTAGTGAACAAATGGCCCCGTCTAAAAAAACGCTCATCAAAAAGGTAGACCACTTCACAAAAATTGGTCCACTTTGCTACTGTCAAAGTGACCCACCTTGACCCTCATCAAGAAAACCAGTACCATACCTAAAAATCATCTCTGGTGAGGTTCTTGATGCTACCCACACAGGTTTTGAATACCAAAGGAGCAGCCAGACGACTTGGATGCTCTGAGACCTGGATACATAAATTGGCAGCGCGAGGCACGCTCAAAGCATATATCTATGGAGACGATGGCGAACTGATCAGCTCTGATCAGATGCCCCGCAAGCCTGGTCGAGCACTCTACTTTCTGGCATCAGATGTTGCCCAGTATCGCCCGACGGTGCAGCGGCGTCCCCGAGGCAGCAAAAACAAAGCATCCCGCTCCCCAATTTCCTCGGAAGAGTAGCCCAAAATGCTTATCCAGCTTGTCCATTGTTGGAGGATTTGGTAGTATTGGCAGGGCAGGCCACGCATCTTTCATGTGTCGCGCATACCCACTCACATCACGGAAGAAAGGGGTGGTGAACTTGGACGAACAGGAACGGGAACGGATTCGCCGAAGTTACTACGTCGAAAAGAAGAGCATTCACCGAATTGCACGCGAAGAAGGACGCCATCGTACCACCGTCCGCAAAGCCCTCTCCAATGAGCCACAACCGACCAGCCCACGACCGCGCAAGAAACCCAAGCCCGTTTTTGGAGCCTTCAAAGATCGTGTGGCGCAGTTGTTGCAGGAAAACGAACGGCTTCCTCGCAAACAGCGCTACACTGCCCATCGGATCTTTGAGATGATCCGCGATGAAGGATACCAAGGAGGCGAATCAACGGTGCGTATGCATGTAGCTCGCTTCAAGCAAGCGCATCATCCTCCAGATGTCTTTCTCCCGTTAGAATATGATCCTGGGCAGGACGCACAAGTGGATTGGGGAGAAGCCTACGCGATCATCGGCGGACAGCGTCAAAAGGTCCAACTCTTTGTGATGCGGCTGTGTTTTTCTCGCCGAACCTTCGCGATGACCTTTCCCACCCAACGGCAGGAAAGCTTCTTCTGGGGGCATGTGAAAGCCTTTGAGCATTTTGGAGGTGTTCCTCACCGCATCAGCTATGACAACCTGGGAACGGCTGTCAAAATCGTCTTTGAGCATTCAGGGAAAGCAGGCCGTCCGCGTAAAGAAGTACGTGCCTTCGTCTCGTTCCGTTCACATTACTTGTTTGAGTCGCACTTCTGCACGCCTGGGCAGGGCCATGAGAAGGGACAGGTCGAGCATGGAGTGGGATATGCACGGAGAAATTTTCTCGTGCCACTGCCGCAAGCAGACTCGTATGCAGCATTGAACCAGCAGTTGCTCTCTCGCTGTCTGCAAGAAGATCTCCGCCAAGTGGCACGCACGGCTACCTCCATCGGAGCTGCCTGGGAGCAGGAACAAGAATATTTTTTACCGATCCCTCGCTCTCCCTACGAGTGCTGTCAAATGACCACTGTGCGGGTGACCCCGTATTCTCAGGCCACCTTTGAAACCAACCGGTACTCCATCCCGGTGAAGCGTGCTCGTCGAGAAGTCACGCTCAAAGCCTACCCGTTCACGGTAGAAATCTGGAATGAAGGTTCGTTGCTGGCAAGCCATGCCCGCTGCTATGGACGCTATCAAGATATCCTGGACCCACTGCACTACTTGCCCTTGCTTGAGCAGCGTCCGGGTGCCTTCGACTTTACGAAACCGATGAAACAATGGCGACGCATCTGGCCTGCTGTCTATGATGAGATGCTCGCAGAGCTTCGGCAAAAGTGGCCCGAAGGGCGAGGGGTCCAGGAATTTGTGAAGATTTTGCAGTTACATCAGACCTACTCAGCCGAGCTGATGCACCAGGCCATTGAGCAAGCAATGCGCCTGCACTGTGTCCACCTGGATGGAGTGCTCTACTGTCTTCATGAAATCGAAGGGCGGAGCCAGACCCCACTCGAAACCTCGCCTCCGCAGAATCTGGATCTTTCTCATCGTCCTGATCTGGATGCGGTCGGGAAAAACCAGCAGGTGAATCTGGCTCAATATGATCAATTGTTGAAACAGTCCTGGTAGGAAGGAATCTCCTGTTATGCAAACAACACCACTCAAAGAGCAGGGCCAGCAAGCCCTGCTCGAAAACTATCTGCAAGCCCTCGACCTGGAAGCCTTCCAGGAAAACTATCAAGCCTACGCCAAGGATGCTATGCGTTCTGGTCTGCCCTATGAGCGATTTTTACTGGCGCTCTGTGAGGCAGAGGTAAGCCATCGCAAAGCACAACGGATCGAACGAGCCATTGCTGCCGCCAAATTGCCCTTTATCAAAGAGCTAGCAACCTACGATTTTGCGGCAGTCGAGAGTATTCAGAAAACGCACGTTCTGGAACTGGCACAAGGGGGATACATGGAACGGGCAGAAAACCTCTTGTTGGTCGGCACGCCCGGACTGGGCAAAACTCATTTGGCGATTGGCTTGGCTCTAGCAGCTTGTCGGCAAAACAAACGGGTCCGGTTCTATCGCACAGCCAAGCTGGTGGACGAACTCATGGTGATGCAGCACAACCTCCGTCTCTCACGCTTCGTCGCCAAGTTTGAAAAACTCGATCTGCTGATCCTTGATGAGTTGGGCTTTTTCCCGGTCGCTAAAGAGGGAAGCCAATTACTTTTCCAGCTCGTTTCTGACCTGTATGAGCGCGTTTCTATCATTATCACCAGTAATTTGCGCTTTTCTGAGTGGAATCAGATTTTTGCGGATGAGGTCATGACCACTGCCTTTATTGATCGATTGACACACAAAGGCTATATTCTGGAGTTTACCGGAGAATCGTACCGCTATCGTCATCGTTTATCACAGTCACTCCTCGACACTGACTCCTCCTCTTCTGGACTCAACTAACCGTTTCCATCTTCCACGACCACCTCTTCCTTCTGAATTTCTGGGAAAGGGGTGGTCTATTTTGTCAGTAGCAAAGTAGACCTATTTCGCCATCTTGGCCTATTTTGTCACCGTCAAAAGGGTCACTATTACAATATCGAAAACAGCAGGCTCGTCAAGAGACGCAGCTTGGCTGGGATTTCCCAGTACACGCGCACTTCCAAGCACTGTACCGGAAGGCGGGAATGCTGAAGAAGCGCTCCTTCCAGTAATCGGCGTGCGTGTTGCTCAACAGGGGACAGCAGATCGAGATGGTGCAGATCGAGACGTTGCAACATGAC
>DASYWW010000013.1 GCA_035935655.1 Candidatus Bathyarchaeia archaeon | reverse complement strand
TCTTACCATCGCGCCCTGTCTTCGGAGGCACTCCTCTAGTCCAATCTCCCCCCTTACGTACTGCTCGTCAACGACACGCCAATCACCCTGAGCGAACTCTGCCAGAACGTTTTCGAACGTGTCGTTGAGGGTCACGGTGCCATCGAAATCGGTCAGTATCGCGAGTCTCATTTCATACGAAGCTTCACTACTCATCCCAATGCAGCTGAGGTTGAAAAACAATCCGCGGGTTCTGTTAAGTCTTCGTTGGATGGATTGACTTAACTTGCCTCCATCGACTCTGAGGATTACCGTAGGCGTCGGGTTCCCCTTCACTGCTTCACCTGGAGGCCCGTTGGGGCTGAACCTCAGCCCTCCCGCAGCCAGGCTCATGGCCGCGTTCTCGTCCCTGTCTAGTATGGCTCCACAGTATGGACACCATAGTTGTCGCTGGGTGCTCTCTAGGGTCTTGTACCCGCATATTGAGCACCGCTTGGAAGTGTTCCTAGCAGGAACGTAGATTACCTTCAATCCTTCCCATCGCGCCTTGTACTCTACTTGTCGTTGCAGCTCTCCAGAGCTCCAGCTGTTCATCCTCGCCCGATAGTTTCTGCTCTGCCCGTTGCCCTTACGATAGAGTCTTCGGATCCCAGTAAGCCTCTCCATGACTATGCCATATCGTCCAGTCTTGGCATCGTCAACTACTCTCCTGGACACGTTGTGGATTAGTGGCTGGACACGGTTCCTCTGCTTCCTTCCATACTTGCCTTGGATTCTTCTTCTTATTCGGGAATCGTTTCTCTTGAGATGGCTGTTGACAAAGCGATAATCGGATTTGATCCTGGTCGCTTTTGACATGTCGAATCTTCGAACGGTCTGGCCTGTTGATGCGACTGTCACATTGTCCAGATTACGGTCTATCCCAAAGTATCCCTCCGGTTTGATGTCGACCGTTTCTCTTGAGTAGCTGATGCTGAGCGAATGCGGGGTCAGCGTGACCGAGCGAACGTCATGCCCAGAGAGGGCTTGGAGAGTGTGATTGTTCAGCTTAACATAGACGTATTGTCTTGGGTTGAGAGGCAGTCTGAGAAGATCTTTTTGGATTTTGAACCCGTAACATGTGGTGAGCATGAGCTTCCCAGCGTATGGAACGCTGGTACGAGGGTTCTTTCTCTTGGCCTTTCGATAGTTGCGGAGTATTCCGGTGGCACTGCTGATCGCCCCGAGTCTGTAGTAGCTGAGGGTATTGGGACTGAGTCGATAATACGATTTCAAAGAGAGAGTCATGAGACTTGAAATTTTCTCTTCTATTCCAAAAGCCACGCATTCGTTCACCATGCGTCTGAACTTGTTCAAGAGGGATAGAAGTTCGTTTGAAGCCTCATGTTTCTGTCTGACTGTCTTCATCGCCAGCACAGGGCACGCCAGTGGTGGAAAATGGCTCTCTTGCCAAATATCACAGAGAGGATGGCGAACATAACCGCCCCCAGAATCGATATCATTCAGGACTAGATTGGACGAGTCCATCAATCCGACAAAGAATTAGAACTTGTTAGAGAAACAGGGAATCAGCTTGGCGATGAATCGTCGTCGGGAGCAATCTGTCTGGATTTGAAGTTGGTAATCACAGCTACGGCGATGACTATGACCGAGGAAGCGAGGAGGGTTCGAAGCGTCAACTGTTCGCCAGCGAGAAAGTAGCCAAGCAAGACGGCGACGACTGGGTTGACGTACGCGTAGGTGGAGGCTCTCGCCGTTGTAGTCTTTGTCAACAGCCAGACATAGGATGAGAAGGCTATCAGGGAACCGAATACAACCAGATAGATGAACGAGACAAGAGACAGGAGCGATATGTTACCCGGCTGAAAACCAGCCCATTCTCCAGAGACCACTGACGCCACCAGGAGAAGGGCTCCACCAGCTAACATCTCCATTCCACTGCCCAGCAACGGCGTCTTCGGCAGAGGTGCCGTTCTAGAATAGACCGACCCAATTGCCCAAGAGAGGGAGGTGAATATCAGAACACCTGCCCAGGGGGAATTCAATCCACTACTACCGGCGATGTTGCCGGGTCCAACTAGCAGAACAACCCCACCGAAGCCTAGGACTAGGCCGAGAACGACGTGACGAGTCGGGACGATACGATCCTTTCGCAACAGCTCCAAAAGAGCCATCCAGATTGGAACTATCGTGATCAATACAGCGGCCAAGCTGGAAGGTACGATTTGTTCGGCCTTCGTCACCCCACCGTTGCCTCCGAGCAACAGAAACCCCCCGACGATCGTCGCAGCTTTCCAATTGGCCCGAGTCGGACGCGGTGCCCCTCTCAAACGGATCCAAGGGTAAAGGACTCCACCTGCAATGAGAAAACGAGTTGCGGCCATCATAAACGGAGGGAATGTTTCGACCGCGAAACGGATCGCCAGGTAAGTGGACCCCCAAATCGTGTAGATCGAGAAGAACGCAAGAGCTATTCGCAAACGCATCGTCAACACTGGCAATACTAGCCCTGCTGAAAGAGCCGGATGTGAGGATCCGGATAAACCATGCATTAGATGAGATCAGGATTCCTTGTTGGCGACAGGAACTCTTTTACTTCACGACCGGTCTTCACGAATGGCGAGTTTGCATGTTCAAACAGATTGACTACGTGATGATCGCAGTATCAAACATGGACCAATCAGTAGGATTCTACAAGGACACTCTCGGCTTGCCCCTCAAATACAAGACGAACGAGTGGACAGAATTCCAAACCGGAGCAACGACGCTCGCGCTTCATCTATCAAAGCCCCGCATCGCCTCCGCGTCGGCCCAAAGAGAGATGATCGCAGGAACATCAACGATAGGATTCACGGTTACTGACCTTGAGAACACATACCGCGAACTCAAAGCAAAGAGCGTGAGATTCGTCATGGAACCAAAGATGCGAGAACAGGAAGGAGTCAAACTAGCTGTATGCCTCGACCCAGACGGCCTAGAAATTTCCATATCAGAAACTGTTAAACAGCCAATGAGGGCCGAAGCGCACGCGAACTACTGACCTCTCTGTCCAAAACAGACAATCGTCATGATGTCGCAGAAAACCTAACCAGAATTGTCAAGAGTACCTATCTCAGACACCCCGGTGACGCTGAAGAACGGAAGAGGGGTTAGGCTCGCGACATACCGACCTGAGGACAAAGAAGGACTTGTGTCCATGTATGCCAGCATGTCACCTGAGGCCATCAAGTGGGGCTTGCCTCCCTACGACCGCGCCAAGATCGAGCGCTGGACCTCCGACCTTACAAACAGGATCATTCTGATCGCCCGATTGGACGAGAGGATCGTTGGACACTTGCAAATATTCAGAATTCCCGACGAACGGCGCAAAGGCGTCACGGAACTTTTCATCTACATCCAACAAGACTTTCAGAACTTAGGGCTGGGAACCATGATGATGAAGAAAGCGATCGAGCTGGCGAAGGAACGAGGGTTCCACAGAATTGGGCTGACTGTGGTTGCCGAAAATCATAGGGCTATCAAGGTCTATGAGAAAGTTGGCTTCAAGAAGGAAGGTATTGCAAGAGAGACATTCTTCGGGGACGACCATCGCTATCACGATGAGGTTGAGATGGGCCTCCTTCTCCGATGATCAGCTAGCGAGTCCCCATGTACAACCCACGGCCCATAAGCCCCTTGAGATCGTAAACTGCTTCAAGCTTCGCACTCCGAAACGCGTCGAAATATTCGTCTTGAGTGAAAAGCCCCAACTCAAGTCGTTCCACAAAATGCTCAACCCGTCTTGGCGTGGCGACGAGACGGTGCATGTCCATTACAGATAGCCTCCCCCTCCTCTCACTGATGTTCATACGAGCGATCTTCAGGTTCGGGCTGGTCTACGAAATTAGCATGAATCGACCTTTTGCGCCACTGTTGAGGGGTAAACCAAGGTTCTTGCATTAGGACCCGCCAGGCTTGAAGTGTCGGGACATGTTCCGAATCGCAAGTCCCAGTCTCCGTTTGGTTTTCACGCGGCCGATAGCGCTGAATAGGCATGTGATTGCGTCGAATCGTTTGGCGAGCTTGAACGAGACCATGTCACTGCGATGGAAGATGATGTTAGGGTGTTTCTTCTTTGCAAGTCTCAGCATATGCTGATTGATGTCTAGTCCCTCGACCGAGTAGTTTTTTTCAGAAAGGTAATGTGGCCGCCTGTGCCGCAGGCAACTTCGAGCAGATTGTTGCCCGGGGAACGTTTGTGTTTCTTAATTAACTCATGAAGCTTTGCTGCTTCTTTCTCGTAGTTCTTGAACGAGTAAATAGCATCGTAGGTTTCTGCAGAACGATCGTACAATTGCCGATGCGCTAGGATGAGCCGCCAGATACGGATATGGCTTCGGTAGACCGCCTAAGGGTGCAGGGGTAGAACCACAACGTCCTCAGGAGCGATCAATCCGATCGCGACCAGCTGAGTGACGACTTCGAGTATCTGCATCCGAATCTCGACCGGGGAGACTTTCTTTTCCACTGCTAGTTCAGATGTCAACTCGTCGATGGTTTTGTTTCCGTTACTCTTCTCCCAGAGGCTGGCGATGTCATCGTTCCCGAGATAACGTGAATTAGCCTCGTTTATCAGGACAATTGTTCCGTCGGGGTTTCTTGCAATGTGCCCCTTCTTTCTAGGTTTGAAACTTGCAGGGTCGAACTCGATAGAAACTTGTTCCTGGTTCTGCTGGAGACGTTCTCGCGCTGCGGCGCTCATCCTCTCTGGGGTCCAAGGTGGGTCCCAGACAATGTCAACATCAGCGTGCTTTACACCAGGCATCTTCTCAATCAGTTCTTTGACCTGATGGCTCAAGTAGGCGCTGGCGGGGCAACCCATGGCTGTGAGGGTCATTCGAACCTTCACAGTGTCATTATCTATGGCGACACCATAGACCAAACCGAGATCAACAATGTTGACGGGTATCTCAGGGTCGTAACAGTTCCGGAGAACATCCATCACACGACCCACGGAGAGTCCTTCGCTCAAAAATCTTCGACCACAATTGCTGTGGCTAATGCGCCTAATAGAGCTATTCGCTCGGTAAGGGTGTTGGAAGGGTCACTAGAAGATCATAGGCAAGGCCGCACGCGTATTCAAATCCCACACACCAATGTCGCAAACGGAATAGGCAGAAGTGTACAGGAACACATTCGATAACCATGACGAGAGATTCTGGTTTACGAGAACGAGTGAATAGTATGTCGAGGCCGGAGCTGTCCAGTTGAAAGAAACAAAGCCTGTGCCATTAAGATGCCGCTGCCCTGACGAATGAGGGCCTACCGTCCAAAAGATACTGCCCGTCCTCGGATCAGTCAGATTGATCTTCACAGAACCCACCGTGACATTGAACTTCCACATGTAAGAGTGAGATTGCGTAAGGGTCAGATTGAACGTCGGTGTTCCATTTGTTACCGAAATATTGCCCCTGAAGATCAAGGCTGGCTCGAATCCGTTAGAGCCGCCAGGGTTGCGCGGAAATATTCCAGGTGCAGAGCCGGGGAAGGGAAGAGGTGGGCTTCTGGCCAGGAGAAGGATCAGTATGAGCACCATGCTAGCGATGCCTACAACTCGCTTGGTCTCGGGGGAGGACCATGACCTAATCCTTCTTCTGTTTCTTGGCCTTTTTGCTCGGGTATCGTCGGCCGAATTCGGCGAGCTCACTCTGCCAAGGACGGTTCACGTATTCGCCGAGAATCCCGCCTCCCTCAGGGTTCGGAAAGCTGACTGGATGTTTCTGAAATTCTCTCTCGTTCTGTCGTTGGTTTTGGAGGAGGTACAGAACTACTGCCTCCGAGCCGGCCCAGACTCCGACCAGCAGGGTCCAGTTCCGAACCGGGTCAAGGTCGTACAGGAGGACGAGCAAGCCAGTGGCTACGAAAGCAAGGAAAACTGAGGCGAGGGCCTCGCTTCTCCTAGGGCGGAGCAACAGCACTCTCCCCCTTATCATGTGAGTGTAGAGTGCTAAGAAGATTACTGAGACTAACCTCTCTCCGACGTGCGTCTCAGAGTATTCTGTTGAGCTTATCGTAAGCAGCAGGGAGAAGCCGGTTTTCAGCATCAATCAGAGGCCGTAACTCTCCCGATTTCAAGAGCTTCGCGATCCCGGTTCCGGTTGCCAGCTTTCCATGACGCCAACTTCGGAGGATCGGGCCATACTCTCCCTTCAGGCTCTTTGTAACGCTCTTGACAACGTTCTGGCCCTTCTCGGACTTACTCTCCACTTCGACCTCGAAGAGGCGTATCTTTTGATCGTCGAAGTCATAGAGCACTGAGTCTATGTCTAGTTCCGCCAGGACGAGAGAGCCTTTAGGGCCGAACGTAACATCCCGCACCTGCCGTTGTGTTTCTCGATGCTGAATGGGAAATAGGCCTTTGCTCTTCAATAGTTCAATCGGGTCTGAAGGAGATGTCTGCCCCGTGGGACCAGGAGGTTGAGGTGGGACTTTCAGCTCGGAAACCACTTTTTCAATTGTCTCATGCGACCAGGGAACCTCCATCTCGGCTCGGACCATTCCACCCCAGAGAGTTCGTCTAGGATGTGTCTTCATGGTGATCCAACGGTCTTGATTGTCTGTCCGTATTCTCAAATTCAACTTGCGATGCGAGAGAAAGCGGTTAGGTGTGTCGAAGTATGTGTCAGCGAGAAACGTGGTCTTCTCACCAACTAATTGATAATCTCCCACGCTTTTCTTCTCAGCAATCTTTCTGACAATCTCCTCAGGATGGTCCGACAGTATGAGCAGGATCGATTCGATCTCTCGGCCGAACCCGAGGGCCTGAGGAAGTTTTACCAACTATTCCATCATCGTTTCGAGGGAGAGGGCGTGGTTACTGAACTTTATCTGACTCACGGAAACCTGCCGTAGGGACAATTGACAGAACCCAAGAAAGCCGGGAGACAACGACGTGATTTGTCAGCCAACAAAGAAGTCGACACCAAGAATTCAACTTCACCGACATCGGTTCGTCTCCCATCACAGAAAGTGCCTCCTATCAAAATCGACCTTTTCGTACTAAGGCATGGAGAAGCGGGGAACCGAATGACAGTCGTCGATGAGGATTCCGAACGACCCCTAACACGGGAGGGCCGAGCCGAGATACAGAAAATAGCGAAGGCACTGAAGGCAATAGGATTGCAAACCAATCGAATCTGCACAAGTCCATTGAGAAGGGCGCGAGAGACAGCTGAAATTGCGGCCAAGATCCTCAAGATCCCGACACTTGAAGAATGGGACGAACTAAAACCGGACGGAAACAAGGCAGCACTTTACCGCAAGCTGGCAAAACTCGAACAAAACTCCAGACTGATCCTCGTAGGTCACGAACCTTACCTGACTTCTATGATAGGGGAGATTATCGGGGCTACGAATGCCAGAGTTGTTCTGAAAAAGGGAGGCGTAGGAAAAGTCCGAATAACGTCGTTTACTCCTCGAATCTCAGGCGAACTTCGCTGGCTTCTCGTGCCAAAAATTATCACTAGTATGTCTTGATAAGCCCAAGAAGAACTATTATGACTCCGCCGAAGTGAAACAGATACGACGGGCGGCCCTAGCCAAGTTTGAAAGTCTCCGTGATAGACCTAGGCTACAACTCGCTAAAACTGGTGAACTACGAAGTCAGGCGAGACAATTCATTCGTCGCGTATGGACAGCAATCGGTCCTGGCAAAGGTTGGAGAAGGGCTCGATCAAACGGGGTTCCTCGGAGACAAACCCATCCGACGCACTCTCAAAGCTCTGAAACAATACCGCGCCATCGTGGACCTTGAGCGGTCAAACCATGTTCTCCCTGTCGCGACCAGCGCCGTAAGGGAAGCGGGGAACAGAGAGGACTTCCTTAAACAAGCATACTACGAGACTGGGTTCAAGTTCAAAGTTTTATCCGAAAAAGAGGAGGCAGTTTACGCTTTCGAAGGAGCCAAGAGCGCAACCAGCGTTCAAGTCGGCCTATTCTTCGACCTTGGAGGAGGAAGTCTCGAGATGGTCATCTACTCGGCGCCCACGATAAGAAAAATCCTCTCAGTCCCCCTCGGAGGACTGAGACTGACGGACCTTTACGCCAAACCAGACGGATCCTACACAAGGAAAAACTATGCACGGATGCGAAAACGGATACTCGAACTCCTGCCTGAAAAGAAACATCTGCCAACTTCGAAAAACCTTGACCTCGTAGGCGTCGGAGGGTCCGTGCGAGCACTCGCGAGGTATGACCAGATGCGCCGCGAGTACCCTCTCAACAAGCTACACAATTATTCGATGAAGAAGAACGCTGTGGAATCAGTACACCGCGCTCTACGCCGAATGAGTCTAAGAACTATCAGAAAGCATCCCGCAATTGGCCAGGAGAGAAGCCAATCAATCATTGCAGGGTCTCTAGTAGTTCACTTGCTGATGGAGAAGATCGGCTTCCGCAAACTTATCGTCAGTACACATGGTCTCCGAGACGGAGTACTCTCGGCCTTCCTTGAGAGCCCAAGCTCCTACCGCCAAGGAATAGTAGACAAGGTTTTGATGCGTGAAGAAATACCACAAGCAAAGGCATCCGCGCCGGAAAAATTGGCGAAGTCCCTCTTATCACATAGAAACCTAACGAAGAGAGAGTATACAATTCTCTCCGAGGCCCTCGATCACGTCTTGCCAGACCTTCCAATCTACAATGTGGAGACCCTGTTCTACATTGTTTTGGAAGCTGATAGTCCACTGTCACACCAGGACCAGCTCATCATGGCCTTGTCGGTGGCTAGAGCGAATGGAATGCGAAGGATAGATTGGGCTCAGGCGACCTTCAAGCGCCTCCTAGACAAGAAAAGCATGGAGATGGTCAAGAAGATCTCAGTTCTGATACAACTTGCTCAACTCCAAGAAAAGACAGACATCCATCTATCCATGAGGTCTGAGCGCGGTATCCCTCGCCTCCACATAGCACAAGGCAAACAACACATTCCAAAGGTGCTGATGAAGGATATTCTTAGAGACCTCGAAGACCTTGAAGGTGCCTTCAACCTTCAGGTCGCCATGTAAGTGCCGAAGAAAACCTAAGTAGTCTCACATCTCGAACCCAGCCTTCCCTTGATTACTCGCGACTCTTTTGCGAAGGAATACGATAAATTCGCGAAAGCGCTGACTCGAAGAGTCAAGGCCTACCTCAGAGATCCAAACGCCGAGAACGTTCACAGGCTTCGAACCGCAACTCGCCGCCTCCAGGCTGCTTTCGCTTTGCTTCCCAAGACATCGCGGAAGCAAACCAAGGCACAGAAAACCATGGCTCGCATCAAGAAACTGATGAAAGCAAACGCTAGCGTGAGAGATCAGGACATTATCCTCTCGAAACTATCAATGTACAAGCAGAGTCCTGCATACGGACGGCTCATAGAGGATTTGAGGAAATCACGTAAATCACATCTGGAACAGGCGAAAGAGCTCGCGTTGTCGGTTCAGAAAAATCCGGCACCTCGTGCGAAACCGAAAGAACTTTCCGACCCCATACTCCAGAAGAGATACAACAAAGTTGTAAGAAGACTAAGCTCGAAGATCACTAGTGAACTTCCGATCGTAAGGGAGGACCCCTCTAAGGTGGAAGAATTGCACGCCGTTAGGAGAGATGGTAAACAACTCCGTTACGTGTTAGAAATGGGCGAATTCTCCAGACCACCTAGGCCGCTAGTAAGTCTCCGATCTTGGCAAGACCTACTCGGCACAATACGCGACCACGATGTGATGATCACATATCTTCGGGGACTCAGCAAATCCCCAGAAATTCAATCTGCGTTGAACACCGAAGTCGAGGGTCGGAACAACGGCTATCGGAAATTCGTCGAGGCTTCGAGGGAGAATCCAGTTTCTAGGTTTGCCGCCAAGCCTTGAATCGTACTAGTTCGGCAGGCTCATCAGCCACTGGTTTTTCGTGAGAGTCGTCGGCTCCAATGAGTACTCTTCTATGAGATAGTTGGCCATAGATGCCACGTCGTTGATGCTCCGAGTCTCAGTCCTAGGGGAAGGCGAGTTCAGAACATCTTCAACCTCCAGCTGGTAGAGCTCGTGACCTCGGTGCGTACTCCTATCCATTATCACTGCGTACTCTCTGTTTCCTCCGTTCCGCTCGACCATGAAATACTTCCTCCTCCTCGTGAGAATCTTGTAAGGCATTTTCAACATGTCGGGCTGAAGAGGCTGCTCAATCTCCCGCCTCTTTATGACGTTACCCAATCGATAAGGATCTTGCACGACCTGAAAGTTCTCCTTGATCGTCGCAGACCTTGACTGCCCACTAGTCTCGAATCGCACGTATTCGTGCGTGGGTACCTGAACGTAATGGTAGAGCTTCCCGGTCTCCATAACATTCGGGTAAGAGTCTGAAAGTTTGAACCCTTCGATTTTTCCATCCGAAAGATCGCCCCGTATCCTGGGAAAAATGTCCTGGTCCTCCGAGTCAAGCGCGACCTTTGCTTTGATCTCGGTATTGTGGTTAGGCTCTTTGTATGCGTCGCCTGATTTCCTGGCTCGGTCCTCGATGAGATTGAAGATCGTGGCTTTCTTGGAAATGCCCTGCTCCGCGTTCTCTTTCCTGAGGAGACCGTGGATTTTCTTGACCAGCGGAGAACTTGTTCGGCCGGGCGGAATCTTTAGCTCCACAATAGCTCGATTCGAGGCTCCAAGCATTGTTCCGGCAAGTTCATCGAATGTGAAGTATCGTACGTCTTCATCCATTGTAACCCGGAGCCCCCGATCACTCTCTAGAAAGTGACTCCTGGAATAGCTCGCGGCTGCGTAGAGGCCCAGTTTGTGTGGAATCCTGATCCGGCCGAGCCGGTTCATTCGTTTTACCCTCGACAGGATTTCTCGGAGAGGCAACATCTCGTTCCGTCGTTTGTGTCTGATGAAGCGGCCGTGTTCAGATCGGGTGTTCTTTACCTCGAAAATCCATTTGTCACTCAACTTCAACTTGAAACGTTCTTTGAAGGGCTTTTGCTCGTATCTCCTTCCTCTAATGGAATAAGTGAAGGGGACTTCGTGCTCCTCATTGTTGAAGTACAGTGTTTGGTTGACGGGGTTGGGAAAGCTGTTCAGGCTCATTAGTTCGAAAAGGTTGAGCTTGAATCTCTCAGCCTTGTGAGCGGGAATGTAGTACCGAATCTCGGCTCTGATCTGACTTCGCAAATTATCGCCGCGCCTCCAACGATTGCGGGTCCAGGGACCTTTGGGAAGCGGGATTTTCGGGATACGGGCCTCTTAAACTAGCCAAGCCGTGAAATGGCTCTTCTACGTAAACTCCGGAGCCTCTGGACGAGCCTCAACTACGGATTCGCTACCGGCGATGAGGTCTCGCGACGACCAGCACAGCTATTTGCTATCGCGATTCTGAAGCTTCAGAATTCTCTGAACCGCCCTCCTGTCCGGGGCAATGGTGAGATTGGAAGTGTCGGATTCCCAATACACGCGTTCTGCCTCCTTGGACACGATTCTACCTGTCCACCTCTCCACATGGAAGTAGTGAATTCTTCCTTTCTCGCCATTGCTTGCCGTGTACAAACTTCTCTGGATGAGCCTCGCCTTTTCTACCCGGATTCCAAGTTCTTCCATCATCTCTCTTCTGAGAGTATCGGCTAACTTCTCGTCTTTCTCCACGTGACCGCCTGGGATCTCAACATATCCCGGATCTGCATCCCTGTCGAGTCGCCTTTTCTCCACCAGGAAATCCTTTCCGTTCATCAAGATTCCAGCTGCCATGTTTTCGATACCTTTCCCCTCAAATTGGTCTCTGTCTAGCTTTTTGTTTGTCAATTCTGCCGGTAAAACGGCCTCGCCAGCTTTGGTCATCCTACCATCGTGCATGAGCTTCAATGCACGCGCCCTGTTGTACTTCGACCAGTTGTCTCTCGACCGACGCGGAGTAAATCGCGCTCCAAGTTTTGTTTGACCGATCCTCTTGACTCTACTATCAATCCAGCCGTAGCATATTGCCTCTTCAACAGCTTGGTCTAGAAAATCTCTGTATGAGATTAATCGCGTTTGGGAGAGTTTCTTGTCATAGATTAACCAGATTTCTTGCTCAATTCTGCTATTCTTTGCAAGCCATGCTCCCCAACTTTTTCGCGAGGAAAAATTCAATCTTTTACTCTTAGCAGGCATGCGCATCTAGTCTCGTGTTGAAGGGTTCGAACGTCCCGGATGACACGAGACAGGGAAATAGCGTTTGGTCTAGGTTGACATAGCGGAGCTCGAGCCTTCTCCATTTCCAGAGGCGGCGACTCCAGGCCGCTCTTCAGCACGCGAGACAGGATCCGAATTCGAGAGCGTGGGCCCGACTTTTTGTCGCTGGCCCGACGTGCGTGCCTCATGCTCATCACACCATTTCGTGAGTGCGTCCACGGCCGCCTCACTCAGAGAACCTCTACCGTATCCATAGACGCTCATAGCCAGTACCCTGAATCTCTTGTCAAGTTCCTGGGAGAGGTAGACCTTCAGCTCGGCCATCGCGCATTCATCTCCTTCTCACTATAGGGACTAAGGGACATGGCTAAGCGCCTAGTGTAACGGTGAGGCATGTCGGAAAGTTAGGCCATGGGCTAATCGGCCGGCGGACTAGTTAGCTCTTGGAAAAAGTGGTTTTGAGATGCCGACCAATACACAGGAACCGTTCGGCGACTTTCGGCCCATGATGCCTTCCATAATTCGACTCCTCGCGGGAATCATCGTCCTCATCGTGGTCCAGAGCATCGTCCTGGGCTTTCCAGGAATCACCCAGACAGTTCCAGGCACAACGTTCAGCATTGAAAGCTTCGTCATCTTTACGATCGGGCTCGTAGTTGCCGCGGTCCTGTTGAAGTATGGTACACAGCTCGCCAATGCAGTTTCGGATACTTACAAAGCGTACAAGGCTTACGCGCCAGTTCTCGCCTGGGTCTTCCAGCTGATGGCTCTATACATCCTCTACAGCGTCATGCAGACAATGGTCAGCGGCTTCTTCGCCAGCGCACCCTGGGCATATCCATTGATCTTCCTCGCAATGGCTCTCATACCGACCGTCAAAGTAGTCGTGACAGTTGTACACGCTCTCGAAGGCCAGAACGCCCACAAACAAACCATCACAAAAGACCAGTTCTAGGTCAACAAGACGAGATCGAGCCAGGACAAGGAAGTTGGAAGATACAAACCCCAATATTTCTTTTGTAGTCATTAGATATTTTCTCGACCCGAGCGTTACGCTACGCCAAGCATTAGATCCCTTCAGTCTCGCATAGCGTGCGTAACTATCTCCATATCAACGAGGATTTCCCCCCGAAGGAATGGTTCACTATGCCTCGCAGGGGGAAATATTCGGTAAAGCCGGCAGGATTCAGAGGAAGATTCTATCAGCCTCCGCGAACCAAAGCGCACGGACGGCGGAAGTGTGCGAGGTGCGGCAAGGCCACGGCGATCTCAAGACACGGACTCTGTCCCGATTGCAAAAAGATACTTGGCAAATGGGTGTAGGAATTTCGACATTCTGCAGGCTTTAGTTTCACCCACCTCAGCTTTCTGATTGGAAAGCTCGAAATAGACCGCCGAATACACACTCGAACACACAATCATGTCTCAGGAGAAGAGGCTAAGGTTCCGAATCCGGACCCGTGACCAAGAAATCGAGCTTGAAGGCGACTTCGAATACGTCCGCGACAAGTTCGAGGGCCTAGTTGAGAATCTACGACTCAAAGATGGAGTAGCCCAGACGAAACCGGAACTTGTTCAGAATCTAGAGGTCTCCGAGCCCTCGGACTTGCTGAAGGGAATTGTACAGTTTAGTGGAGAAGGACGGCCGTACCTCACCGTCCCCGCAGATTCGCTCTCGGCCAAAGAAGCTTTGGCACTCGTACTCTACGCGACCCACCCGAAGACCTTCGGAGACGACGAGCTAAGCACACTCCTTGGATCCTCGTGGAAAACAACTAGCGGAGCCGTCGTAAGGGCACGGGCGAGCGAACTGAAACGCGAAGGCAAGCTGATTGCAGAAAAAGGGTCATACGTTCTATCTGGAGCAGGGGTCCAATGGGTCACAGGAGAAGTCATACCCAGTCTCAGAAAAACCATTCAATGAAGAGGGTCTTCTCCCACCATTCTCTTGATCAAGATTAATCTAGAACAGCGAAGGGGCTATGGGCGGGTATTTTGCAGGTTCAGGAAACGGCGACCGCTCCAAAACTGATGGGAATGCAGCTCATAACCGAAGAAGAGTACCGCAAGTTCGCTGCTGAGAAACACCACGTGAAGATAGAAAACGTGGATGTCGAGATAGGTCGACCTTGGCGAATCAAAGAATTTGGACCTCCGAATGATTACAAACCGGAAGAATTCACAGTTTGGAGCTTTCCCAGTAGGGGCGACTGGGCGACCCATTCCGGAAATTATCGGGGGAATTGGAGTCCCTACATACCGCGAAACTTGATCATAAAATACTCCAAACCAGGAGAGCTCGTTATCGACCAGATGTGTGGAAGCGGCACTACGCTCGTGGAGAGCAAACTCCTCGGCCGCAACTCGATCGGAGTAGACGTCAACCCGGACGCCATCATGGTAGCGCAAGACAGGCTGAGTTTTGACTACAATACACTTGATGGACCGCGCCGCGTAAAGACTCGAACGTTTGCAGGCGATGCGCGAAACCTAGATTTGATCGGTGAAGAGACGGTCGACCTTATTGCCACTCATCCACCTTACGCCGGAATCATATCGTATAGCGGAAAACGGATCTTGGACGATCTCTCGCGCCTGAAGCTTCCTGCCTATATCGACGCCATGCGGAAAGTCGCGGCCGAATCATACAGAGTCTTGAAAAACAACCGATACTGCGGAGTGCTTATTGGAGACACACGAAAAGGACGCCATTACATTCCGATCTCGCTTGGAGTATTGCAGGCGTTTCTGAGCGTGGGTTTCATACTCAAGGAAGACATTATCAAGCTTCAACACAAGACGATGACAACTCGACAGAGATGGCGTGGGCATAGTTACGACTTCTACAAGATCGCCCACGAACATCTATACGTATTCAGAAAGCCAGCGATCGACGAGAAAACATCACCGCTAAAGTACAGTAAGAAATGGTGGTAATCGGACGATAAGGTTGCGTTTTGGACTACGGAGAAGCCGATCTCGGCTTTACCAAGGAGAAGATTGAACCATGACTCTTCCCAATTCCGTTTGAGATGAATAGATCGCGCTTAACTCTCTTACTTAGGGTAAGGTAACTCGGGTTAGGAGCTGGAGCGTACCCATGGAACATCGTTTCGGGGACAGTCTCATACCAAGCTCTCGCCTCTGAAAGTGAGAAGGTCACTAATAGGTCCCTATCTACGCGCAGTTCTCGTAATAGACGATTTTCGACTTCATCTGTCGGTTGGTTCCCCTTAACAAGCTCCACATATTCCTCGTAGAGCGGATTTAGCTGGTTCTCTGAGTTTAGCAGAGCGAGGAAGTAGTAATAGACCTCGTCGGCAGAGCTAGTAAAGAACCAGCCAGGGACATCTGCCTTTTGTCTAACAGGTAGAGTACCACTCGAAGCATTTCTCAATCTATCATACTGGAGCTGGCTGATTGTCTCAAGTAGAATGAAACCGCTGTCTGGATTGCATAGACCTCTTATCTTGCGCGATGGATCAGATCCGATGTACGAGTCGACCTTGAGATCGATTGTCCTCTTCCGGAGGTTTGGAAGGTTGAGAACTAGATCGATGCCCTTATCGTAGAATTCCGGATTGGAATGCACGTCCCTGAGATCCCTGCTATCGTTGTCTTTTGATAGGTACCGCTTTACTACTGTCATTCCAAACCATTCGAGCTTCTTAGCAACCCAAGTAGTCTGAACGGATTGCTCTCTCAAGAGAGGTCAGAATGTCGTTAGAGACTAAGAGACTTATCTCTTACGAGATTCGTCTCGGGGAAACAATCTTGGCGGAACTGTTGGGAGCCTTGCAAACGGCACTCGACGATTTCGCAAACTGCTTGTTCCGGTAAAGTAAGTAGCCGCTTGTAAGGCTTAGACCTGAGAAGATTATCGCTGCGGAGTAGAAGACCGCTTGAACACCGCCAAGATCGTCCGCTATTCCAGCTAGTACGAGTCCGGCTGCTATTCCCCCGCTAAGCATTAGACTGTACAGTCCCATTGCCGAGCCCCGATACTCTTTGGCAGCGTTGTCGCCTATGAACGCGAGGATTGAAGGAACCAAGGCTGACCCGAGAAAGAACAAACCCGCCGCTACAATGCCGATGGGCCCTATCTTGTTGTAGGAGTCAATCCAAGGCGTGCCGGGGGGAATGCTGATCAGCGGCGCGAAAATCCCAGGGAGAACCAGAAGAAATCCTATCTCGCCCAGTGCTCCAACCGCCATTATTTTGGTTCGGCCGAACTTGTCCGACAGCCGCCCGAACAAGATAGCTCCAGCTCCGAGAAGCACCAACACGAGAAGTATGGCAGGTGCAGACTCGGAAAGATCTGATCTTCCCATACGGGCGACAATCCTAGGCAAGAAGATGTAGAACCCGAGTACAACCGTAAGAGCGAACCATACGGGAAGAATCGCTGCCACGTCGCTTGTGAGGCTGGAATACATCTGCTTGAGACTTCTTCGCTCATGCGCGACGTGCGCCGGTTCGCGAAGGATGAGAAATACAGCAACGGCTGAGACCCCGAGGATGGCAGAAACCACTAGGAAGCTTTCTCCGAGGTCAGCGGCGAAGACGCCGCTGAACACAAACCCCAGGACTATACCTACCCCATAACCTGCCAGATTGGCGAGGTCGAATCCACCCATACTAACCCCCCGGTTGGTCACAACAGTCAAGTCGGTAATCATCGTCAGGGAGGCAACTGTTACCATGGCTGCGGCCAAACCTTCCAGGCCGTGGGCACCGCCTACGAGCGCGAGATTGTTGGACAGTCCAATTACCAAGCTCAAGATTGCAATGAGCGCCAAACCAGCTACGAACAATTTTTTCCGGCCCTTACGGTCCACGTAAGCACCAACGGGGAGAGCTGAAACTCCCTCAACCACCGGATAGATCGCAGTTACTGCGCCCGCGAGCGCGGATTGAGTCTTGGGAATCGGAAGATAGATCGGGAAGAGGACCAAGATGACGCCGAACCCTATCCGGGTGAGAAAGACGGCAATGTAGAGAATGGACAGAGTACCCAGCCTCGCCAGCCAACCTGAACTTGAGCCGACGCCCTGTGCTTGTGAGTCAACAGTCAACAGTCAGACACTATTCTATGGCTCGGCACGCTCGAAGAGACCGCAGTTAAGACCTTTCGATACTTCGGACCCATTACGCCCTTCGTCCCCGCTCGCTCAATCACCATCAAGAAAGCTTAATTCTATTCTAGAAAAGCGTCGTGATTGCCGAGGCCCGCCGAGGTAGCTCAGCCTGTTCCTCTGATAGAGGAGGCTATGGAGAGCACCCGGCTGAAGATGGCAACATCTGACACCGGGCTGACGGTCACTTAACAGAGACCGGCCCAGTCGCAGGTTCAAATCCTGCCCTCGGCACCATGAAACAGACCCGTCGTTCCAATCCCGGAACCACACGCCAAATGCCTTCAGAGATTCCAATGTTGAGTTAGTAGAGCTAACAGTCCATCAGGATACAGTGACGTTTCACTATTCAAGAAGAAGTCCAAGGGCTTCCAAACAGCCTGCAAACTACCGGTTGTTTCTACACCCTCTATTCGTTTCTTTTCATAGAAGGATCTCTCGATAAAATCTCCCTCAAAAACGAGCACTAGCTCGTGGCCTGGCCTACCTTCAAAGACAAAGATGTTCTCAAGTGTTCCCAAGTATCGAACATTAGTGACCGCTGCTCCTATCTCCTCACGTAATTCAAGCGCCACAGTTTCATTCCCGTACTCGCCGAACTCGATGGTGCCGCCGAGAGGCCGGTAGAAAATCTCGTCCTTCGTCTTGTCATAGCCCTCCGCTACGAAGATGGAACTGTCTTTCCTGAACACGCAGATAGCAATGGATCTAACTGTTTCCTCATTCATGATTGATACGCTACCGAACCGGCACAGGTCTTAAACCAGTTCCAACGCACGCGGATTACTTCGGTGCTTTCATGACACTTTTTCCTGGAAGTCTAATGTTAGAAAAAACGGTGTGAAAAATCCCGGAACCGTGAACTCCTCCTTACATTCCGCCCTCGGCACCATGAAACATACCTGTGTTCCGGATACTCCGAACCTTCTCGATAGACCTCTCGACTTTTAAGAAGGGCCTGACTTATCGGTCCGGATGAATTCTCAAATGTCACACCAGCACCAAGGTCTGAAATTACTAGCTGGAAAGGTCGCCGTAGTTTACGGAGCAGGAGGAGGCGTTGGGAGCGCAGTCGCGAAGGCATTCGGGAGGAGGGGGCTGCAGTCTATCTTGCAGGTCGAACGGGAAGCTCACTCGACACTCTGGCTCGAGAGATCTCGGAGACAAATGGAACCGCGAAGGCCGCCGAAGTCGATGCTCTTGATCAGAGATCTGTCGAGGCTCATCTGCGCGACATTACGTCAAATACTGGAAAGCTGGACATATCCTTCAACCTCATTGGGACAAGTGTAGCAATGGGCTCACGCCTGAATGATCTTTCAGAAGAAAGATTTGGGAATGCCGCATTCGACAAGGTAAGATCGAATTTCATCACAATGACCGCCGCGGCTCGTTTCATGGAAAAGCAAGGAATTGGGGTCATCCTCGCGTTAACAGCTCCTAACGCACGGTTGCCGAGACCTAACATGGGTGGCTTTGCGATCGGAGGCGCGGCGATAGAATCCCTCTGCCGACAGCTAGGTTTCGAGGTTGGTCCGCGAGGAGTGCGGGTTGTGTGTTTGCGGACAGGTGGCACCCCAGACAACCCGGTACTCCAGGAAGTGTTCTCTCACCTTGCCAAGCTAAGAGGGACCACGGCTGAATCGGTAGCTGAATCAGAAGCACAGGTCACGGCGTTGAAGCGAGCCCCGATGCTTCCGGAAGTGGCGAATGCTGCTGTCTTGATGGCGTCAGATTACGCGAGTGCCATCACCGCCACAACTGTGAATGCGAGCTGCGGAGAACTCGTGGACTAGCTCAATGGCCAGTAACTATGAGGAAAGCGCTGTCAGTAATTAACCGCCACGGGCCTTCTCTCGATCACGCTGCTTGTCTATGTAATCGAGGAACTTGTTTAGTCGGCTGATGAACCTGTCGTAGTCCGGCTGCCAGACTATATGCCCTGAGTCGGGAAAGATGGCGACTTCCAAGTTTCGGCAGTGTTGTCTGTACTTTTCGACGTGTTCCTCTTTGAGCAAAGCTCCCTCAGCACCACCACCTATTAGGAGAATTGGAGATTTTATCGCGTCCAGCTTCTCCCAGAGGAGTACCTCTGTTGACTCTCGTTCCAGGCCGCGCATTCCTCTCATCCGGTCGGGGTTGTCCTTTACGGAAGGCTCGGATGACCATCTCTCTGCCCATCCGGCCGAGAACTGGGGATGCCTGGCAGGATAGTCTAGGAGGACCAGTCCTGAGACAAGTTCTGGGCGCTGAGCGGCGAAGGCTATCGAGTAGGTTACTCCGAGAGACCAGCCCATGACGCATATCCTATCGAAAGCTAGATGATTGACGACGGCGTTAAGGTCCGAGACGTTCTCGTCGAAAGAGTAGCCCGCCGCTGGAGCATCGCTGCTGCCGCATCCTCTCAGGCTGCATGCAACGCACCTCCTTGGTGAGAGCGCCTTCATCTCTGGAATGAAGACCTCAGCTGTGCCAAACCCGGTATGCGCGTAGACTACAGGTGTGAGGTTGGAAGGTGAATCCCAGCCGCTCTCAACGTAGTGGAGACGGACGCTTTCGTTCTTCAACCACCCTTCCCGCGAGGAAAATTGTTTCTCCGAGGTGGAGAGAACCATTGATTGGAACGCACCGATTCGGAGTATTGGGTCTTTCCATTTTGGAGCCGCGCGTAGTCCAGGTAGCAGGACCTGCAGTTTGAAAAATGCAGATGCAGAGATTGGCTTGATTACGCCAAAAAAAATGAGAAGGGAAAATGGTGATGTCGGGCGGAATAGGTTATTGGCCCAGGGATTGTTCCTTCATTCGTTTCTGCATTTCTTCAGGCGAGACGTCTTCGACGTGAGTGGCGATTCCCCAAGTGTTTCCCGTGGGGTCCTTGACCGAGGCGCTCCGGTCGCCATAGAATTGGTTCTTAGGCTCCCTGACAGAGATCGCGCCCGCGTCCAAGGCTCGCTTGTAAGCCACGTCAATATCGTCCACGTACACGTATAGTTGGCTCTCTGCAGGTTTGAACTCGGCGGTTGAGTCGGACATCATTACAATGGAGTCGCCGATTTTCACTTCAGCGTGCGCGACGCGACCGTCGGGGCCGTTCATTCGAGCAACCTCTTCAGCGTTGAAGGTTTGCTTTAAGAAGGCAATTAGTTTCGGCGCTCCCTCAACTATCAGGTACGGGGTGACGCTGTGATAGCCTGCCGGGATTGGTTTGACCTTGGTGGTGACTGATTGCATGTTTTTCAGCTCTCTCTATCTTTGACATAAGGCTTGCTGACGGGGAAGAAAGTATTCAACCCAAGAGTTTCCCGTATGAAAGTGATCGTTTCAGAACGAGAAGGGGCCGCCTGATCGTCTATCTCAGACCTATTAATGGCAGAACGGCTCCAACGACAGCAGGCCACGCATCTGACTCGGGATCGATCAGCTCGAAATGGCCTACGCCCTTCAGCTTGACGAGAATAGGCCGGTCACCCACCTGTTCAGCCTTTTCGACAAACCTCTCGGATTGAGACGCCGGAACGACGTCATCATCAGTACCGTGGATTAGGACCTGTCTCGATCCACTAGGCAGGAGTTCGATGGGGCTTCCGGCGTCGAATCGCTCCGGATATTGATCTGGCGATCCACCCATGAGCCTGGCAACCGCCCCGCGTCCTAGCCGTTGCTTCCATCCTGTCCGAAGGTCGCACACGCCAGCGAGCGAAACTGCACGGAGGAGACGATGCTTCTGAACGCTGTGTAGAAGTGACGACTTCGGAATGCGGTGTCTGCTTGCGAGCCACAGTGCAAGATGCCCTCCAGCGGAGTGTCCCATCACCGCTGCCCTGGAAGCATCGAAGCGCGAGTCTGAAGAGACTGTCTCCACAATGTGGTCTGTCGCCAGGCTGACATCCTGAAAGGTTCCGGGCCAACCGCCCCCAGGATCTCCGACACGTCGGTATTCGAGGTTGCAGGTGATGATTCCTTTACGGGTCAGGGCCACGCAAAGGTATCCAATGTGCTTCAAGTCAAACACTGACTGCCAGAAGCCACCATGGATCATGAACAAGAGCGGGTATGGTCCTCGGCCGTTAGGGAATCGCAGTTCAGCAAAGTGCTGAGGATCACGCCCGTATTGAATCCGCTCATCGAAGGGAGGCGGGAGCCTCTCCAAGATGCCCGTCAAGCGTTTTCAAAGAAATACATCTGGCAACGGTGGTATAAGGTCCAGAGATCGAATGCCAACCATCTATCGGTTGGCGGTTTTCTTTAGATACTGCTCTTAGTCAATGAACCGTTGGAAACCCGAGTTGACGATTAGTGAGCTTCCTCCGGAAAAACTGAGGTTTGAATGTCCACCTGGAAAGGTCGAATGCAAGACCAGCGAAGAACTTCCTCCTATCGAAGGAATCGTCGGACAAGATCGCGCCCTCAAAGCCCTCATGTTCGGAGTGGAGATGAAAGCAAAAGGATTCAACATCTTCGCGGCTGGGCCTCCAGTCACCGGCAAGAGGCCAGCAACTAGAAGTTACCTTGAAAAGATCGCCAAAACCAAACGTATTCCGCCCGACTGGTGCTACGTAAACAATTTCCAAAATCCCTATGAGCCGAAAGCACTCAAGCTCCCGGCAGGCAAGGCTAAGATCTTCCAGAAAGATCTGAAAAATCTCATAGACCAGGTCAAGAGAGCCGTTCCCGCAGCTCTTCAGAGCGAAGAATTTGCAGCCCGGACAAATAGTATAACGAAGAAATCGGTGGAAGAGAGAGACAAGATTCTGAACGGGCTTAACGATGTGGCCAAACAGTCCAGTTATGCAGTCCGAATGAATCAGCTAGGCATCGGGATAGTCCCCATCCGTGCGGGAAAGGCGCTCAGTCAGGAGGAATATGATGCTCTACCCGCGAGCGCGAAGAAAAAGTTCGAACTGAGTCGAGAGACGGTAAGAACCGCGCTCGACAAAGCCGGGAAACAAGTCAACGAACTCGAAGCGAACACGCTTGATGAACTGAAAAAACTCAGGGACGACTCCGTCCACTATGCTATGGGGGGCTTGATCAGTACGCTAACCTTTCGGTATCAGGACGAGCCAGACGTAGTTCAGTACCTCGATGATCTGAGAGACGACATTTTAGAAAACACCGAACTATTCACCGTGACTGGAACGGAACAAAAGAAGGATCCTGACGCCCCACCAAGTCTCACGGAAAGCGGTTTGCCTGACCTTCTCTTCAGAAGGTATCAAGTCAACGTCATCGTCGATAACTCTGAACTGAAAGGGGCACCGGTGATCGCCGAAGACAACCCAACAGTGACGAACCTGCTTGGCAGAATCGAGAACGAGGCCAAGTTCGGAACGCTCTCAACGGATTTCACCCTGATCAAAGGAGGATCGATCCACAAGGCAAACGGTGGATTTCTCATATTGGGGGCCAGGGAACTTCTAACTAGTCAGTTGTCGTACGAGGGTCTCAAGAGGGCACTTCTGAACGGAAACATCGCCATAGAAGAAACCGGCCAGAGGCTGGGAGTCGCGAGCACGAAGAGTCTCACTCCCCAACCAATACCGTTGGACGTGAAAATTGTCTTGGCGGGAGACAATCAGATCTACCAGGCGCTCTATGTTGCCGACCCGGACTTTGGCTTGCTTTTCAAAGTCAAGGCCCAATTCGATGATACAATCGAGAGGAACGAGGAGAATATGAGAACTTACGGAAGGTTTGTTCATACTCTGTGCGAGAAGGAGAATCTCAATCATCTTGAGGCAGAAGCAATAGCGAAAGTGGTAGAGTACGGTTCGAGACTTGCAGAGGATCAGACGAAGCTCTCTACAAAATTCCCTGAGATCGCCGATCTAGTCAGAGAAGCCAACCTTTACGCATCACAGGATGAATCCAAATACATCAAGGACCTTCACATCCTGAAGGCATTACAGGAGAAGATCTACCGCTCCAATCTTCTCGATGAAAAGACCAAGGAGATGATAGAGAGAGGTATCATACTCATCGACACTGCTGGAACCAAAACCGGCCAAGTAAACGGATTATCCGTAATTAGCCTAGGCGACTTCGACTTCGGCCAGCCATCCCGGATAACCGTGAGCGTTGGTCTTGGAAGAGAAGGAGTCATTGACATCGAACGCCAAGCCAAGCTCGGCGGACAACTGCACACGAAGGGGGTCCTGATAATATCGGGCTATCTGGAGAACAAGTATGCACGTGATAAGCCGCTGAGCGTGGCTTGCAGGCTTGTCTTCGAACAGAGCTACGGCGGAATCGACGGTGACAGCGCCTCCAGCACCGAGCTCTATGCAATCCTCTCAGCCCTCTCTGACCTTCCAATCAAGCAGAACTTTGCAGTTACTGGATCTGTAAACCAGAGGGGAGAGGTTCAGGCAATCGGGGGAGTGAACGAGAAGATTGAGGGATTCTATCATACATGCAAGGCTAAAGGTCTGAAGGGTGACGAGGGAGTTCTGATTCCACAGAGTAATGTCCAGCACCTCATGCTCAGCGAAGAGGTGGTGGAGGTTGTCAAAAAGGGACAATTCCACATCTATCCGGTAAGAACTATAGACGATGGTATCGAGATTCTAACAGGTGTAAAGGCGGGGACGTTGAAGAGCGATGGAAGCTATGAAACAGACACGGTCCATTTCAAGGTCAACAAACGACTGACTGAGATGGCAAGCGAGATTACAAAGTTTGGACAATTCACAAGAAGACCAAACGACTAGCGCGTCCTTAGAGGAATGCGCTTCGCAGACCCAGAAGTATCCGCTCGTGAACTTCGTTGGGCGGCCTTGTGCCATCGACGAGATGCCATCCAAATCTGTGGGCCAGCGAACGATAGTTTCTCCGCACCTTCTCTAGAAAGGCACGATCTCTCTCGTTGACGTCCCGACGCTTAGTCTTTCTCGAGAACGATTTAGGAGTGGGAACATCTAGGACGAAGACAGCGCGCGCCTCAGGGAGACCCGCGTCAAGACCCGCGAGCCACTGGACACTCAAACCCCTAGCTTCTCCATAGGCCAAATTAGAGGCGGTGTATCTGTTACAGATGACGAAATCATTCTGTTTCAGAGCACTGGTGATCGTTCCCAAGTTTTCCCAACGGTTGAGGGAGTAGAGCATGTGCAGCGCGTGCGGTGATGTGTCTGTTTTTCCGGCGAGGAAGGATCGGATAAGTCGTCCCGAGATAGTAGAGTAAATTGGAAAGCTTAGGGTGCCGACTTTGAACCCTTCATGGCGCAAGCTCGCGGACAAGAGTTTGGTCTGGGTCTTCTTCCCTGCCTGGTCGATACCTTCTAGCGCGATGAGACGTGAGGGCAATAGATAGTGAAATTAGTTCGAGTTGCTTATTACGTTACTCGATCATGGATTTTCCTCTGACAATCTTTATCGCTGGACGCCAAGCTGGCCGCATTTTGAACCGAATTATCCTAGATTTTCTTGATATTGATCAGATAGTGGGCTAGCGCTGTCAAGGGAACAATGCAAGACAGGCCCACTATTGTTCCAATTCCAACCCCTAGGATAGGATACAGATATCCCACGAGAAGGCTATACGGAAACGCGGTTAACGATGCAGATACCAACAATGGTCTCGTTAACGCTCGCGACAACTCCATTCCACGAGTTCTGTAGGCGAAAAAGAGAGTGAGGCTGAATATTGCGGGAAACGATGAGGCAATGCCACCTAGCTCGGATCCTCCGAGCTGACTCAAGAGCACCGTGAGGGCGATGATGCCCCCACCAATGATGGCTCTGAACGCTACTTGGCGAAGAGAATAGGCTGTCTCCGCTCCAGCGACTTGGGGAAGTTTCATTTTCATTTTCAACATGTAGAAGTAGAAGCTGACAGCTGAAAGAAAGATTCCAACCGAGAGAAACAGGTTTCTTAGATTGAGAAGTGCCGTGATGACTGAGAGACCGGCCCAGACAAGTAAGGCCACAAGAAAAGCTGCCCGAAAGCCTCTCTTTGAAAGACCGGCGTAGACCAGCAAGAATGTCATTGTGAAGCTGAGGGCGAGGGGGAAGACAATCGTCGCTTGCGATGCTGTCTCAGGGCCTTGGTTGATTCCGATGAATAGAAACGAGATGATGGAGATCGCTGGAAGCCCTCCCACAAGTCCCCCAAGCGCGCTGCCGTATCTTTCCGCGATTAGTGTCGCCAGGCTGACCCATGCGCCACCAACCGGGAATGCGAGAGCGAGGTGCAGAATCAGGAGATCAGTCATTAACGAGCTACTGTGACCTGTCCGGGTACGCTAAACTCAGGCTGGACCATTTTCTGTAATAGATAAGCCCGTGTGCTTACAATGCCGGCTGGGGAGGATCCCTGTACGGTCTGACAAGCGCCATCCTTTAGAAGACGGACAAAGTCTGACTCATGGAGATACGTTGTCACTTCGGCAACTCCTGAGAGTCAACGCTCGCGAACATCTCGAAGTCTACATACTAGCGTCCTTGTCGAACGTCCTCCTTTCTATCCCGCAATATCTCGCAGTAAACACCGCTCTTGAACTCGGCATAAACCCGAAGGGAACGACGGAAACCCTGATCGATTATTATGGCTCAAGCACCGGGCTAACTCTAGACTTTCTGAGATCAGCGCTCATCTTCCAGGGAATCGTAGCAGTTTTCGTGATGGGCCTTGCGGGGTCCATGCTCTCTCGAAAGAGATGGAGGTGGCAATATGTTGCAACGAGCTTCCTAGTTTCAGCCTACTTGGCGTACCATCTGGGAGGCAAGTTCCTCAACACCCTAGGCTGGATAGGGTTTCTCGAAACCAGCGGTGCTAATATTTCCGCTATCTACGGAGAACTCTTCTGGTTCGGGCTTGGGACGACCATATGCTATCTCCTCTTGATTCTTGTTCTGAGAAGATCGTACGGGAGACTCGCAATGGATAGGCGCTCGGAGACTCTTCTCGTAACTGCAGAGATCCCCTAGAAAAATAGTCAGGGAGCTACGATCCTAACTTGTCCTGGCGTACTCGTGCATGATCGCGCCAACGTATCGTATTCCGGCAATGAACTCGTCCGTTGTCGTATATTCGTTGGGCGCGTGCGCGTGACTGTAGGCGGAGGGAAGCGCGCTTCCGGTCCAGATGCTATCCATGCCGAGCCGCTTCGTGAAGAGATAGTCGGGGCCGGATGCAGGGTTTCTGGGGAGTACCACTGGGCTGCTGCCAAAAGTTATCTTTGCGGCCTTTGCCGCAGCGCGAGCTATTGGTGCAGACGGTTTGGTCCTAGAGGGTTCTAGAAACCCTAGAGCCTTGACTTGTATATCCTCGAAGCCGTGCTGTCGGAGATGACTTTTCAATATCCCCAGGAGCTTTCTCGGGTTCTGGTTGTATACCAGGCGAAAGTCGATCTTCAACATTGCGCTTCCGGGAAGGACGGTTTTGGATCCTTGTCCGATGTAGCCTGCCTTGAAGCCGCAGATCGTACAGGTCGGCTCCATCAGATATTTTTTCAACGCCTCTCTGTTTGTTTTTGCGCCGAGGAATTTTTTCAATCCCCATTCTTTGAGCAGGTTCTCCCCTCGGAACGGAATCTTACTTACTAGTTTTGATTGAGCTGGAGTGAATGGCTCGACATCATCGTACCATCCATTGATCAGAATTTTTCCATCCGCGCTCTTCATCGTGTTCAGGGCCCAGACAAGACGCCAAGCCGGGTTCTCGACCAGTGGGGCGTAGGATGAGTGAAGATCGGCTCTAGCCTTCTTGCATCTCATCTCCACATAGAGTAGCCCTTTGACTCCCAGGTTGATCTTTGGCCGCCCGGTCTCGTCCAGATCCCCATCGTAACAAACAACACTGTCAGCGTTCAACCGTTCCTTATTCTCATCGATAAATCCAGGGAGGTGCGGACTACCAATCTCCTCCTCGCCCTCGAAGAGAAATTTCAGATTAAGTGGAACATCACCGGTTGCTTTCAGAAAGCTCTCAGTCGCTTTGATACAGCTTGTAACGTTGTTCTTGCTGTCGGCTGCGCCTCTCGAGATTATTTTCTTTCCCTGCATCTTCGCATCGAAGGGTCCAGAGTCCCATTCCTCTAGCGGCTCGACAGGCTGGACGTCGTAGTGGCCATAGATGAGAAGGGTCTTGCTGGAGGATTTTGATTTCACTTCTCCATAGACTATCGGGTTGCCATTTTTCTCGGGGAGAATCTGGCTCTTGATCCCGGCCGCATCCATGTATTTCTTGACGATTCGTGCACAGTCCACGATACCCTTTCCCTGCGCGGACACACTTGGTTGTCGGAGGAGTGTGCGGAAGTCGCGGAGGAAAGGCTCCCTGTTCTTCTGGATGTAATCGAAGGCCTGCTTCAGGCTCTGCTCTTTCACAACTTACCGCTCAACTAACGTCCTAATAGCATCTTCCAGAAAAATCGTTTTCAGCCCGTTCTCCACCGTGTAGCGTGGGTTCTCGCGTGGACCCGGTACCACCAGGATCGATCCCGGACCTTGGTTCATCGACGGGTATTGCCCGATGACAGATTGGGGCTCACAAGAGAAAGCCGCGGACTCGCCCATTATCAGCCCTGTTCTCCAATCTGGGAAGCCCCGGTGTATTATCCGGAAATTCGTTCGGGTTTGTCATGATCCCACTGCCAGTCGGCTAGGACTCGGGTTCCCGTCTGTGAGTTAGCACGAATAGAAGCACTCCTATGGATAAGATGACAAGCGCTGCCGAGAACGCGAGCTGGTTGAAAGATATGCTTGCTATGCTACCGATGACCAACAATGCTAAGGAAAGTACAACAGACAATGTGGCGATCTTCCCCTGTTCCCACAACTGGCCTTGGATCCAACCAGACAGACGCTGACTGATGTTGCCGGAAACCTCGTCCGTTTTCCCGCGAAGATCCCGATGCTCATCATCAAAAGACAAAACGGCTCCTCCAGCCTCCATGAGAAAAATGATTCCAGAGAACTGGAGAAGCAGAAACGCCGTATCAGGCTGGCTCAGCCCCAAAACGTCCACAGCCGCTTTCCCATAGACCAGCAAAAACAGGAGACCGAGAGACGCGGCCACAGCAACGGGTCGCTGTTTGTAGAACATTCCGAGCGACCCGACAAGAACGACAATGATTCCGATCGGAACTCCCAATCCAAGAAGAGCTTGAGCCGGAATCCCCGCAACCACCCATGGTGTAAGCAACAGATACTGAAGCCTTACAATCGGAATGGCAACTCGGGATCTCAGATCTAGGCTGGAACTAGTGGTCGTACACGCCTCACCTTCCTCAGAACTGTTGACAGAGGAACTCCGACGGGCCAAGAGACCGCGGTGCAGAACCGTTGAACCGCCAATAAAGTGTTGGATCTTTCGAGCATGATCATTCTGTACGCTATCTGCTCTGCCTCAGAATCGAAATGAGCTGGCTCTCCCATTGATGGTGAGACAACGAGAATACTGTATCCGGCGACTGCAAGGTCTCTCAAACCACTAACGATAGTCGAGTCCAGCAACGGTGAGATCAGAACGATCTGCGCCTTGGCTGGAAGCATAACATGGGCAAGAAGCTTGACAACATAACTGGTCGATATCATCGCTCTTCCCGGTTTCGCTGCTGCCAAAAGATACAGTATGTTCCTCTCGTGTCTCTTCCCGAAAGCAGGCGAGACAAATCCTCGTTCTCCTCCCTGAAGAATGAGGCCGACTCTGTTTCCCTGCTTGAGCAGGAGATCAGCCATCGAAGCCGCAGCAGATATCCCTCGCTCAAACAATTCCGCTTCGAGAGGCCCGAAGAAAGTGACGTCCGTATCGAGAACGACCATCACATCAGTAACCTTCTCCGCCTCAGTCTCATTGACAATCAGCCGTCTATATCTTGCCGATGCTTTCCAGTTGACACGTTTCGGATCATCCCCCGTAACGTATCCTCGAAGACTGAAGAACTCCGTTCCGGATCCCGGAATCCTCCCTGGAATCGTCCCGGGCCAAGGACCCAGATGGCGCGGCCGGAGTTCTGCACCTCTAATCCGTTCAGGCCGAGGCATAACAGAGAGAGTCTCCGGAGCCCGCACATCCTCAACCAGGTAGAGTCCAAACGGGTCCTGAACCTTCGCAACCAAGGGACCTATCTGGTAGTTTCCCCGCCCAGGGTTTGGAAAATCCAGCGGTAGACTAATCTTTTCGGATGGTAGCAACCCGGTCCGGACCCGGCCTGCTCCCTTTTCCAGAGAGACTCCCGGCGGAAGTTGCTCTGTAATCTCTATGTTTCCGACAGGACTACCTGTCTTGTTTTTGATCTCGATCGAGAGCTCAATATCCTCCTCGCCAAAACTGTCCGAGGGTGTAACCTCATGGTCGAGCTCGAGCGCGACTTTGTCAGGAATGCCCCAGATGTTTGCCAGGACGAACAATGACGCTAGCGGCAGTGTTAGACTTGCAAGCTGCCAGTCTCCGAGGAATAGCCCGAGCACTAGAAATACTGTTGCTAGCGCGAAGTACCGGCTAGCTTTCTGGGTAAACAATCCTGATCAAGTCTCACTTAGTCTTAGGGACTGGTATCGTCTTCAGAATATCATCCACGACCCCGCGAGGATCCACTCCCTTCACCCACGATTCAGCCTTCATGATCATCCTGTGAGCCAGAGCTGACGCGCTCACCTCCTTCACATCATCGGGAATAACATAGTCGCGAGCATGGAAGACAGCCCTCGCTCTTGCAAGTTTGAAAATCGCGAGAGAGCCGCGCGGACTGGCGCCTACCTCTACTTGTCGCTGAGCCCGTGTTGCCTGGACGATGTCGGCGACATAGCCCAGAACATCGTCATCGACATGAATCCCCTCCACCGTTTGCTGGAGCTGAAGAATCGTCTCAGTGTTGGCAGCAGGGTCGAGCAGAACCTCTTCACGCGCTCTCTGCATCCTCCTCCGCATGATCTCAACCTCCTCTTCCCTGCTCGGATATCCGAGCTCCAGTCGGACTAGAAATCGGTCTAGCTGAGCCTCCGGCAATGGATACACGCCTTCGTATTCGATCGGATTCTGAGTCGCGATAACAATGAACGGAGCTGGGATAGGATGAGTCTTGCCGTCGAGCGTCGCTTGTCGCTCCTGCATCGCTTCCAAGAGTGCCGCCTGCGTCTTTGGGGGAGCGCGGTTGATCTCGTCGCCCAGGAGTATGTTTGTGAATACTGGGCCGCGCCGGAGTTCGAAGTCTCCTGTTTTGACATTGTAGATGTAGGTACCTGTAATATCAGCCGGCAGCAGGTCAGGTGTGAACTGTATTCTTGAGAAGTCGCATCCCATACTCATCGCGAAGCTTCGCGCGAGCAATGTCTTGGCTAGTCCCGGATAGTCCTCGAATAGAATATGCGAGTTTGCCAGCATCGCCAGCATCACTTTCTCTAGAACTCGGTCCTTTCCAACAATGACTTTCTTGACCTGGTTTACGATCCGTTGACAGGTCTCGCTTGCCTCCCCCACTCTCATGCTTTCCACGCCTCTATGCGTTCGATTGCCTCGATCAGCATCTTGAGACGAGCCTTCCCTTTGACAGGTGGCTTATCGTAAAGTAGTCTGTATAGGTCTTGGTCTCTGAGCAGCCTGATTCCTTCCAGACTGTTGGCGAGCCGCTGCTTCACAGCGCTCTTCTCCAAACCTGTCTCCATGCTGACCTTTTCACCAAGCATCTCCCTGAGACGGCTGAGCACGATACTGTCAAAGTAAGCCGCGCTCGCGGTAGTCCCGACTGCAACTTGTTCTGTGAGAAACTGGACATCGCGAGCCCGAATCCTCCGAAGCTGGATCTTGGCCAACTTGTTAGAAGGGACCGTGGCATGAAAGAAGAGATCGCCTGAAAGGATCAGCGCCAGGAGTATCAGCGGGGCAGCCAGGAGGGGCAGAGATGGAGTGACTTCCTCCGGCAAAATGCTCCTCAAGAAGAGAAGGAAACCGAGGTACAGAGCTGAGGCAAAGGCTAGAAGCCTCAGGGTTCTCCGCTTCAACTCAGCACGCTGACCGGGATCTTCATCTCCTCAGCAATACTCAACAAATAACGACGCGCCAGCTCCGCGTGCTCGGACGTGATCTCGTGTTTACTATAACGAGCTTCCTCGAAGAGCTTTGTGAGATCTCCAATTGCTGACCCTGTCAACAGCAGCATCTTACGAATTGCTCTTTCAAGTTCTCGCGCAGTGAGATCGGATGTGACCATAGTACCTCGTTGCTGTGCCGCCTTTATCATTCGTTGGTGGCACATTATGATCTTGGTTCTGGGATCAGTCTCGCTTTCTGTTTCAATAATCCTGATCGCATCTTGAACCGCCGCCGCGCCTTCCTGTTGAACCTCCAAGATTTGATCGGCTCCCCCAGCTCTGAGCTCGTCAAGAGACACTTTGTACGCACGAACTATTATCAGTCCACTCACGACCAAGAAACCTAGGAACGCGGCGTAGAACCAGTTGGCCTGGATGAGCGCGTTCAGCTGGAGCGCTACATTGAGAAGAGGAGGAGATGGTATCTGTCCGGGCCCTGATACTGCGTTTGTGACTTTGTCGGAGAGATTTGCAGCTTGAGAAGGAGTCTTGCAGAAGATTCCACCACACTTGTCGAGTAAGACAACGATTGCTATCAGCCAGGTTGCCATCCAGACAATCAGCTGGACTGTTCGCGACTTCTTTCTTTTCTCCTTCCTTCTCTTTGACATACCGAAGCCGATGGCATCAGAGAGGGCTCGCCAGTTGTAGATCATAACCGCTAGCATGACTGCTATAAGCCCGAAACCAATCAGCGGCAGAAAGTCGACCACGTAGACTAGCCAGTAGGAGTTTGAGATCAAGCTCGATCCACCAGGCTGGCTTCTTGATAACGAGCCGAGGGCGAAGGCTAGGAGTACGAGGGCTACAAGAAAAGGTAGAAGCCGGTTTCCTTTCAGAAATCCATGCTCCTGGTGGACGAGAAAGGCGCGGTTTGGCGATAAATAGTTGTCCGAAAAGCCGGTTTTGCGAGGACAACCGCGCTTCTAACCTGTTAGAAACACTTGTTTCTCGGTGACTTGGTTCCGGTTCCGGCAAAGGGGAAATCGAGTGCTGGATCCCGAGCCGTTGACCTAGGATACTAGTCTATTCTGCAAAAACAAGTAATGCTTAACACGGTAGATATTGAAAGATCCGTCAGACTAGTCTTTTACTGCTTCGAGAATACTCGCGACGTTCCAGAGCTTGACGCGAGTATAAGGTGGCATGTTCGGGTCCTGTGATATCTCATCAAGAGTGGAGATAGCGTTTGAGGCCCGGACGCCTATTGTGTGACCTTGCGCTTGGAGAGCGTCCATGGCACCTTTAGCTGCTCGTCGGATGTTTCGCGGAGTAGTATTGTCATTGGAGACTTCGTTCAGTACGGCTAAGGCCTGTTTTATCCGTGTCTCGTATTCTTCTTTCCGTTTTGCTTTTTGCAGGCGCTTTCACCAATTTGTTGGATGGGCGTCTAGACTCTGTACGCATCCTAGCCCAGAATATGAGGATGGGCTGGGTTCTGATTAAAAGATTTCCATCTCACTATTGGTTAGCACGGACCGGGCTGAGCTGAAGCTAGAGCTGATCGCTATTGGGAAGAAATCTGTTCACTCTCGGACTAGTTAGTTTCGCAATGCTCCGCGGGAAGCACTCATGCGGCGCGAGGGTCGGTCGCTAAGACCCCCTATTTCCTGGAAACGACTTCGTGTCTGGCAGTGATAATGGGCGAGACAAGCGATTCCGGGCATAATCAAGGCAGGGATAGCGTTGGAAAGATCGTGACAAACCCGAACGAATGTCCGGATAATACACCGGGGCTTCCCAGAAACGAGAACAGGGCTGATAATGCGGGATTTAGCCAGGTGAGATTCGAAAATTCAGGCTTGGGATGAAGTCTGTACAGTTTCTTGGCTCGTATCGCCATCAGACAGGCCCTGTCGAGTCTGGAACTCGCATTCGCCGGTTGGAGAAGAACGATTCTCCAGGAGAATGAGCCTGAATAGTTTCGCTGGTGTCCGCTCTTCTTAAGAGACTCGATGCGCAACAATCGGAAGAGACTTGTCGAACTACGAGACGGGTAGAAGGCTAGAGTACCGGATCAGAGACCTGTTTCGACGAGAAGGATACTTGGTCATCAGGGCAGCGCAATCGAAACCTATCGACTTGGTTTGTATGAGAGATGGGAAATCATTCTTGATCGAATGCAAGAGTGACCGATCATGGCTCGGAAAAGATCGGAAGAAAGAGCTGCTCGGACTGGCCGAGCAAGCAGGCATGCCGATAATACTTGCCAAACGAAGGAGACGCAGGGTAGAGCTGACGAACCTAGCTGATGGAAAACTTTTCGACCCGAAGAATCTGACGACTATTCCTTGAATGAATCCTTTAGGCTTCGCAGCTTCTCCAGCATCGAAAGCCAGCCGAATACCAAGTTGCTGTACAGCGAGAGTTTCTCAGGGTCCTTTTCCGACTTCAGAACCTCATTCGCCTCACTTATCTTTCCTATGACTGTCATCTCAACCGACTCCAAGAGATAACCTGGTGAAAGAGTCGCCTCGGGCGACATTGCCTTCTGATAGACCACAGGTTTGTTACACTTTGCACAGAAAACCTCGCCTTTCACCTTGAAAAGAGGCGTACCACAGACAGGACAGATGTCAGAGAGCATGGTGGCGCCTGACTTTAACAGGTCTGCCATACGCTTCACATCGTCGGACATCTTTGACTAACCGTAATAGTGTGCTCAGCGCGCTATAAATCGCACGGGACCAAGAGGTCGATCAAGGGCTTCAGGGAACAGCGCTGAACACAGAAATCGGAAAAATCCCCCAAAAAGCCATTATAGATAGCCAAACTGATTAGCGAATGTGCCCAGGGGATTGTTGGCGATGCCAAACGATTTGAAAGGAAAGACAGCAGCCATTATCGCAACGGACGAGTTCGAGGACCTAGAACTATTCCATCCAATGTACCGCATGCAAGAGGAAGGGATCAAGACGATAATCATCGGATTGACGAAAGACCCCATAAAGGGCAAGAAAGGATACTCGATCACGCCCAATGCATCAATCGATGATGTAGAAGCAGAAGATTACGACTTTCTGGTTGTTCCGGGAGGAAAATCGCCCGAGAAACTGCGACTCAACGACAAGATCCTCAGATTTGTGAAAGATTTTGACGCTCAGGGTAAGCCTATCGCGACCATCTGCCATGCGGGACAGGTGCTAGCATCTGCGGGGATTGTGAAGAATAGGACCCTGACCTGTGTCGCCGGGATAAGAGACGACATGATCAACGCTGGGGCCCATATGTCGACAAGCCTGTGGTGACTGATGGGAACCTCATCACCTCAAGAGTCCCTAGCGATCTCCCCGAATTCGCAAGGGCAATACTAGAGATTTTCCGGAGACCTCAGCTACTTCAGGCTCCACAACCAAGATAGAAACCTCCTGCGAGAGACAGCAATAACCGATCTCAATATGAGTCAGGTAGAGTTATTACTCCAAGGATTATTTCGCTCTGACGGGAGTTTAGAGGATCAATTTTGCCAGAGAAGACCCTTACTCTTAGAGTCGCTGACGCGTATCAGAGAGATGTAGGCCGAGGCATTGCGCGAGTTGACCCAAAAGTTGTGGATGAGCTTGGTCTAACCTCCGGCGATGTGATCCAGATCATTGGGAAGAAGAAGACAACCGCTCTCTCCTGGCCTGGATACGAGTCAGATTCGGGCAAGGGAACAATCCGCATAGATGGTTATCTTAGGAATAACGCTGGCGTTTCAATAGACGACAAGGTCACGATCAGGAAGATAACAGCAAAGATCGCCCAACGTATCACCCTCGCACCAACCGAACCACTCCGGATTGTCGGGGGAGAAGAATATCTCAGCCAGATCCTGGAAGGCCGAGTCTTAGCACGGGGAGACTATGTCCCGATAAACGTCATGGGTCGCAAAATCGACCTTGTAGTCACTAGCACCACCCCGACCGCAGAAGCAGTCATCGTCACGGACCAGACAGAAGTTACTGTTGGGGAACAGGTGAAGGAAGCGCCTAGGGCGATTCCAAGGATCGCGTACGAGGACATCGGAGGACTTCGGCCTGTGATCCAGAAGGTCCGGGAGATGATCGAGCTTCCCTTGAGACATCCAGAACTGTTCGAACGACTCGGAGTCGAAGCTCCGAAAGGAGTCCTTCTCCACGGACCCCCAGGTTGCGTTGTTGGCGATTCGTTGATCGCCCTTGAAAACGGTGGATTAATTCGGATAGAAGAACTCGCAAAAGGAGTGCTTCCTGGCGTCTACATCGCAGACCTTCCTATCTACCCTCCGGGCAGTGCGAAAGCCCTTCACATCTATGATGTACCTGAAACGATGGAGATAATCACCGAGACCGGAAAAAGGCTCCGGACCACACTGAACCATCCTCTCATGACTGAGCATGGGTGGACAGAGGCGGAGAAACTCAAACCCCAGGATCGAGTGAAGACGATCAAGTGGATTCCTTCGCCTACACAATACGTTATTGTCAGCGATACAATCAACATGGTAAGATTATGGACCAAACCGCTCATGCCTAGGTTTTGGGACGAGCGATTGGGAGAACTCTTTGGCATATTCATTGCAGAGGGGACTGCTGGCAAGGACAGAGTATTCTTCACTATCGAGAGTCATGAAGAGGAACTTGCTACTGCAATAAGGAAAGGGATGGAGATTTTCGGTGTTGAAGGATACATGGTTCCAAAATCAGGCAAACAATGCAATGTGCTGCGATTCGACAACAGAGGACTCGCTGAATTCTTCGGTAAATACTGGTCTCGTATAGAGAAGAGAGTACCAACACCGATACTCATGTCACCGAACACAGTTGTGGCAGCATTCCTTCGAGGCGCTTTCGAAGGAGATGGCTACGCAAGAAAAGCCGACAATTACCGCGGTATCTTCCTCAAAAGCAAGCACCGGAAATTGTTGGAGGAAGTGCAGACACTCCTTCTGAGGTTTGGAATTACATCAAGGATTCACGGAGGCCCCTATACCACCAGAGGAGGAAGAGACTCAACATTTTACGTGTTAGCGATCCGTGGTAAGGACGTAGTAAACAAGTTCAAGGAACAGATAGGCTTCATCTCTATCCGGAAGGGAGCGCGTCTGGAAGCCATAGTCAGGGGCTACAGGCGTAACCTCGCCTATCTTAATGACGACTTCGAGAAGATCAAAACAGTAAGGAAGCTCGAAGGATGGCAAAGAGTATACGACTTTGAAGTTCCGAGTACCCACTCCTTCTTCGCGAACGGCCTACTGAGCCACAATACCGGTAAGACGTTGCTCGCGAAGGCGGTGGCGAGCGAGACGAACGCGAACTTCTACAGTATCGGCGGGCCCGAGATAATGAGCAAGTTCTATGGTGAGAGCGAGGAGAGGCTTCGTGAGATCTTTAAGGAGGCCCAGGAGAACGCGCCATCCATCATCTTCATTGACGAGATAGATTCGATCGCGCCGAAACGCGAGGAGGTCACGGGAGAAGTTGAGAAACGCGTCGTCTCTCAGCTACTCTCAGTGATGGACGGGCTGCAGTCCCGAGGAAAGGTCGTAGTCATTGGCGCGAGTGTGACTGGTGACACCCCGATCATGGTTAAGGACAGAGAGAACAAGATCAAGCTGACACCGATAGGGACCTTTGTCGACTCCTTCTTCCCATGTGGAGAGGAAGGCTCTGAACCGAACGTGGAGGGTTACCGTGTTCTCGGCCTTCAGCCAATGAGATCAACAAACCCACGATTTCGGAAATACACTTTCTTCGGGGGCAGTAGATTCCAGGCTTTCAAATCTGTCTTCAGACATAAGGTGCACGAGCTCTTCGAGATCGAATATCTTGGAGGCAGGATTCGGGCCACGGGCAGTCATTCTGTGTTTGTCAGAACTCGAAAGGGAATAGAAGCAAAGAGAGTAGACCAGCTAAAGATTGGCGAGAACCTTGTGGACCTACCTTTCAAATTGAGGCTAAAACAAAACACTCGCGAGACTAGAGCTCATGCATTCGAGCCTTACGAGCCCGTCTACTTCCAACTATATGACAACAAGACTATACAGGCATACAATCAAGCCACGTTCCTTCAGGATACCCCAGGACCACGAGGCCAGTCACACCTTATTGCACTTCAAGCAGGCGTCCACCCAAGCACTGTACAACTCTGGCGACACAATGATGTGGTCCCGCATCCTGTAAGATGGGCCCTTGCAGGGATACCTCGAATAGTGGCGCTCTCTCCCGAGTTGAGCAGACTCTTTGGATATTATCTCGCCGAAGGTTCAGCTTCGAGGAGCGGGCTTACTTTCACTTTCGGCAGCCACGAGAGGACGTACATCGAGGATGTCAAATTGTTGATGCTGAAGGCTTTCGACATGTCGCCGTCCACCGAGAGGAAACACTCCAACGCGCATTCGATTTACTACTCATGCCAACCAGTAAAGGACCTGTTCGGCAACCTCTTTGGACACAACGCGTACGAAAAACGCCTGCCATCTTTCATGTTTACAGTTCCCACAGATTTCTTCATGGAATTTCTAGAAGGCGAGGCGCGAGGGGATGGTCACAATGGTCCGAAGGACGGCAAACTGGTAATCACCGCCGTTAGCAAGAATTTGATTCTCGATTTGAACTGGCTATGTCGGATGCATGGGATCAAGACTTATCTCGGGTCCTACAAGGTTCCCGCGGGCCGGATGATCAGAGACACCCTTGTAACCAAAGAGACGACCGCTTTTAGGCTAGGATTCGGCAAGACAAACAATCCCTTCAACAATCAACCTGTAAAGAAATCACTAGCCCAGAAAAGACCGACCGTAAGGTCTGTCAAGAAATTACCCTACGACGGGTATGTCTATGATATTTGCGGTGCCGAAGGCGAGGCTTTCTTTGGCGGCGAGAATCCCGTACTGCTTCACAATACAAACCGGATCAACTCGATCGACCCAGCGCTGCGCCGGCCGGGAAGGTTCGACCGGGAAATCGAGATTGGGGTCCCCGACCGCGATGGCCGGTTGGAAATCATGCAGATTCACACCAGAGGGATGCCTTTGGCCGAGGATGTGGATCTGAAGAAGCTAGCTGATGTCACCCACGGGTTTGTGGGCGCCGACCTAGAGGCTCTTGCGAAGGAGGCGGCTATCAGAGCTCTGCGCAGGATTCTGCCTGAGATCAACTTGGAAGCGGAGAACATTCCGGCTGAGGTCCTCAACAAGATCATCGTGCGAATGAGCGACTTCCAAGAAGCCCTCAAGGAGGTGGAACCTTCCGCGATGCGAGAAGTTCTGGTGGAGGTCCCAGATATCAAATGGGACGATATCGGCGGGCTGGAGGGAGTGAAGGAGGAACTTCGAGAGGCGATCGAGTGGCCACTCAAATATCCTGAACTCTTCGCCCAGATGAACGCTGTTCCCCCGAAGGGACTCCTCCTTTACGGTCCTCCCGGAACCGGTAAGACGCTTCTAGCCAAGGCGGCTGCGAACGAGAGCGAAGCCAACTTCATCAGCGTCAAGGGTCCGGAATTGCTTAACAAGTTCGTAGGAGAGTCCGAGAAGGCCGTTAGAGAGATCTTTCGCAAAGCTCGACAAGCATCGCCCTGCATCATATTCTTTGACGAAATTGATTCGGTAGCGCCCGTTCGCGGAAGCGGCTCGAACGACTCTAACGTGACAGAGAGGGTGATCAGCCAGTTTCTGACCGAGATGGATGGACTCGAAGAGCTGAGAAACGTCGTCATTATCGCGGCAACGAATAGACCCGATATTGTCGACCCAGCGCTGCTCAGACCCGGGAGATTTGACAGGATGCTGCTGGTCCCTCCGCCGGATTTGGAGGCGAGGAAGCAGATCTTTCGCATCCATACCAAGAAAACGCCGTTGGCGGACGATGTGAAACTCGACGAACTAGCTAGAAAGACGCAAGGCTACACAGGAGCAGATATCGCATCGATCTGCAACACCGCTGTGATGTTGTCAATCAAGGATCATATTGGAAAGGCGAAGGATCCGGAGGATGCGAAGAAGCGAGCCAAGGGCTTGAAGGTGGTTAAGCGTCATTTTGACGAGGCCATGCAGAAGGTCAAGCCGATTTCTAGCCAAGAGCTTAGGATGTACGAGCGCTTCTCACAGCAGTTTGCTGATTCGAAGCCAGGGCTTCAGCAGATACCAGCACCGGCAAGCTAGCCTGAAACCCGTCCCTTGAGGACGAGCGAGATCCGGCCGGTCCCTAAAAAGCCGGGAGGTTGGGTTAGGTTCGGGACCGCCCAACCGAGGAGGATAGGGAACGATGCGATTGGCCGAGGATTCCGGTGGCATGGTTGAGAAGCGACGATGTTTCGGTTATGCTCGAGTGGGTGTTCGTCACGGTAGTGTCGATGTGGGTTCTAATCCACTCTGGTATGACCACGGTGCGGATCAGTGCTTGGATGGTCACGTCTCTCGTCTTGGCTTCAAGCTGCAGTTTTCGGTAGTTTTCGTTCCCCATTGAGAAGATAAACTTGGCCATGACAGATACATTGTGGTATAGTTCGGTATAAGCCCACAATTTTGAACGACAAAGCCAGGCGGCTAGAAGTTCTACAAAAGCCCGTTCAAATAGTTTGAACGGAGAAAATTCTTGCCACGGACAGAAAAAAGGCTCTCTTCCCGTGAAACAGTTGGCCGGTCAGGAAAGATTTCTCAGAAAAAGTCGACACCCTGTCTCGGCTAAGCAGAAACATCGTGGTAAGGTCACGATGAAACTAGCGCTCCTAAGGTCTATCGCCTAACGGGGTGAAGCCCAGGGCTCGGCTACTCGATTGAAGGTGGAGGCGGAGCCTTACGTACCCGAATCGCCAGTAAGACCAGAAGGAAGGCAAGTCCGAATATGGTAAGCAGGACAACGGCAGAAACCGCCGTGCTGTTCGTAGTACCCCCGCCGCCTGCATTGGAAATAGTGACCATGAGAGGTTGAGCCGCGCTGGAAGCGTCTGTCGCCCAGTTTGAACTCTTACCCTGATAGGTTACTTGAACATTGTAGGGTCCTGTTGGAATGTGACCGAGCTGCACAACTCCCGTATTGTCCGTTGTAAAGGTCTTCACAGTAGCGTTGAGGAAAGTTACGGTTACGGTCACGCCCGAGACCGGATTGCCGGATCCGTCAACGGCCTTGACACTTGCCGAATAGGCCTTTAACGTGATTGTGACAACTGCGGCGCCAGCCGTCAGGTCAATGGTGGGCGAGCTTGAGACCATTCCCCTCATGCCTTCCCACATTGCATCCGTCACAGTCCATGAACCGGCGCTCGTCCATTGCGCAGAATAAGATGTAACATTGATCGAAGTCGAACCACTCGTTAGAGTGGCAAACGCCGGTGCGGAAACCGGCTGGCCAGTGGGGTCGACGAAGTTCATTGTCAACTTGAACTGCTTATCGAATACCGCCGTGAACCCTCCTATCCCGTTAAGATACGTGGTACCTGAGGGACTGGTGTAGTTGTAGTACATCGTTGGAGTTGTAAGAGTGGCGCTTGTTGTAGGCGGAACGCCAGTGCAAGCGCAACTCCACTGTTTCCACGTGTACAGCGCGCCGGATGAGGCTCCAGTAAAGGTCGAGTTCTGGACCTGTATCGCATGCACCGTACCGTTACCGAAAGCAAAGGTCTGACTCAAAGATACTGCAGGTGCACCGTCAACCTTGACCCAGATCTTACCGTCGGCAGACGCGACATTAGTCGAAACGTCCATGCCGCAGTTTGTCTTACAACCGACAGGTGGCGAGACATTGTACACTGCCCAGAATGGACAGTTCTGACCCGGGGGACCCTTCACACACTTGGCCACCGTATAATCAGTGTAGCTAGGAGGAGTATTCAGCGGATTAGAGTCAAACTGGAACCATCCACTTATCCCGTAAGTGTACCAACCGGAGAAGCTGTATCTCTTACCGCTCGCCGCTCCGATGAAAAATGTATTGAGGACCTTAACAGTGTGCTGAGTACTATTGGCAAAAGTAAAAGTGTGATTCAGATTGAAACAGTTCGCAGGGCATACCCCACCATCGAGCTGAACCTGAACAGTACCTTCAGAGGAGGGCACATTCGTTATCGTATCAACACTACACGGGGAAGTACAGCCCATGGCATGGACGCTGAAAATGAAGCCTGGAACTACTGCAGCCGCCATAGAGAGGACTATAAGTAGAAACGGGAGATTCTTTCTCAAAGGAAATCCTCGGGTTCTCTTGAACTACGAGTACGATAACCCCAGTCAATAGTGTCTTGACTCCGTACTCAGCCTGGATGGGTACTAGATGCCTTTAGAACTCTGAAAATTTTTTTCTCTATTCAGGCGAATTGCCTTTCGCCTCCTTCTTGATCTTTTCTCTCTGAGAGTTAGATTCAACCAGCATGGAGAGGAAGAATCGAGTAATTGCATGCTGGAAAATATCGGGATAATGTCCGTTGAGAGTGGAGAGGCACAGAACTTGATTGGAGCCGGTGACGCTCTTTGGCTGGTGAGGTAGATGTGGGTCAGAAGTGAAGGTTCCTGGCTAGATGAAGAATATGAAAGTAATGAAGCATATCATCATCAGCATTATTGCGTGTTTGAGTCCGTCCTTGAGATAGCCTGATGCCATCTTACCACCCACCAATCCCGCGAAAAGCGCCTCTATCATAGCCATGTACAAGAATACCGCGGTGATCTTGTCCAAGGGAAGACTAACGAAGTTGAAACCTACTCCTCCAACGGTCGTTCCACCGCCGCCGAAGTTCGTGTTGGCCAATTGTTTGAAGAAGCTTGAGATTAGCAAGTAGACCGTGACCAGGAAAACTGCGAAGCTGATGTACATGACTCCGATGAAAGGCCTCAGAGTCGCACGCCTCTTTCTCTCCAAGTACTGGATCTCCTGGACATGCTTGGAGACGGATTCCATGCTTTCTTGAATGTCTCCTCCTGACTTGTTAGCCTCGGAGATTAGCATTGCGCTTCGCCTGGAGAGCGTGGTACCCGTCGAGTCAGCGAAGTATTGAAGCGCCCTTTCCAAAGGAACCCTGAAGCTGATCTTTGCGATTAGTTTCTTGAGTTCGCTTGTCAATGGTCCGTAGTCGCGCTCAGCGGATATCTCGATAGCGCGCGTGAGAGTCATGCCGCTTCTGCCTGCGTCGGCAATGTCTCTGATAAGGTGAGGAATGTTATTGTCAATGGAATCTCTTCTCTTGCCATCGATAAAGTAAACAATGGCCGGTGGAATCAGGGCAGCAATTCCTCCGAGAAGGAGGAAGCGGTCAATGCTGAATTTGCCTACCAGTCCGAGGATTCCAACTTGTGGCGTTGGTCCGAGGAGAGCGATCTCTACGAGTCCCCAGAAGAAGATTGATCCGAAGATTATGCCGCTGAAGACCCATACGAGTTTGCGGGTTAGTTTGCCGAGGAGCCGTGATACAACTCCGCCGCCGGTCGGATCTTTGATCTTCTTTAGTTTCTTAGCCGGGGCTACCCCTGCAGATGCTTGCGGTTCCGGTGCTGGTTCTGTTGGTTGTGACATTTTCTAATCTCCTAACCTTTCGGCTGCATCGTATCTAGTATGAAGAGGAACATTACTCCGCAAATTGGTATGAGTATGAATGCGAGCAGGTACATGAAGGAGAAGACGTCGACTCCTCCAAGGTTTCCACCGATGGAGGCCATAATTGACAACATGACGACAAGCATCAGTGGGAAGGCGATTAGCATGAGCACGTATGTCTCAGCGATGATTCCTAGGGTGTCGAGGAATGATTGGACGGAAAGGGCGCGTTTCTGGAACAAGTGGTCTGTTATTCCTTGGAAGAATTTCTTCATGTCGCCACCAGTACGGACTACGCCAGCAAAGCCCCGTAGAAGGTCCTGGTAGTTCGTTGACGGCGAACGTTCCACTTCAGCATTTAGTGCGTTGATGACGTCATAGCCTAGCAAGTCGATTCTTCCAATGACGTTGGCTATCTCGTCAGATAGCATGAACTTGGGATCTTTCTCAGAGGTGGATCTCAATATTCGCTCAGGGGTAACTCCAGCGGACGCAAGCACAGTCATGTAACTGGAGGTGAAAGGCAAGAACTGGTCTAAGTGTTGTCTGCGTGAGCCGACTTTCATGAATGGAAGAATGTAGAAGAATCCGAGAATTGCGGCCCCAGTCATTACGGCGAACAGGATCGAAAGTACGATGCTCACCAGGACCGAGGTTATAGAAAAGGTGAGACCGAAAGCGCTTCCAAGACCGAGGTTGAGAATTAGGAACCATACGAAGAAGGATATACCTCCTCCGACCAAGGCGAAGAATACCATGCTACTGACGTAGGCTTTGTAGCCCATTTTCATTCCGGCGAGAGACATGACCTGTTTGAGGCCCCCGAAAATGGGAAGAAGTCTGCCTATCTTTCTGCCGAGAAGACCGTACGTGAAATAGGAGAAGCCTTGTTTCTCAGGTGGAAGCGCGACACCTCCCTTGCCCTTGCCGCCCTTTTCTGTCTGTTCAAAGAAGCGGCGGAGTCTTGTACGGTAGTCTCCCATGTGGAGTACGGCTTTCTCGTAGACGAAGCTGCTGTAAATTGCGCCAGCGGGTGCGAGTATGATGATCTCGATGACGAGCCAGGGGGGTGTGGTTGCGATCAAAGGAAATAGTATGTTTGATACGATTGACAGCGGGACGGAAAGCGGGATGCTGATGAACCACTTGTACTTCTTCAAAGCTGGAACGTTGAAGTTGTAAATTATCGCAAAGAATGAACCGGCTATGAGAAGATAGGTGAGAGGGACTAGTTGTTGGATTGCGCCTGTGTTTGGATCGGTATACCATGTGCAGCCACAGATGGCACCCATTCCTCTGAAGAGGATCGTAAGGATCGAAAGGACGACAGTGGCCCCTACCCAAGCTTTGCTGGTCTCAAAAATGCTCGCCTTCGTCTTGTAAAGGCCAAATGAAACGAGTGCTAGCAGTCCCAGTCCTATCGAGATTATGTCGTTGGAGTTTGTCGCTAGCAGTTGACCTAGCGGTCCAAGGGATGGAGCTATCGGATCGATTAGGCTCATGAGGGACCTGCTCCTGATGGCTGAACCATCTTCTCCCGCTTGACCCGGTCGAGGAGCTGTTGTGGATTGACATAGTATGTGCGAATGACTTCAACTACATCCTTGAAATCGCGTATGTTGTTGCGCACCATCCATTCCAAGACGAGGCGCCTATTGTTGAGCTCCTCCATGACCTCCTCGTGCTTGTAGCCATGGCGTTTCATGATGTTCTCGAGCACGTAGCTTCGTCCGTAGAACACGTAAGTGTCCGTCTTCGGATTCCACTTGAAGACATCGTTGGTCAGCACGTCTTTCGTGGTGGGATCCAGTCCGACAACCTCTGCGATGTTGACCATTCTTCGGACACTCTTGTCACCGACTTGGACTCTGGTCTGGACACCGATGACATCGATGGTCGGGATCAGGGGTCGGGGTATGTTCATGGGTTCGCTTTCGAGACGGTGGATCGCCGCTTCTGCGGAATCCGCGTGAAGTGTTGCGAGGCCTCCGTGACCAGTAGCGATTGCCTGCATCAGGGTGTAGGCTTCGTTGCCTCTGACCTCTCCGACGATGATGTACTCAGGGCGCTGCCTCATGGCGTTCTTTAGCAAGTCGAAGAGTGTAATCTCCGAAACTTCGCCTGTGACTCCGAAGCCTGTTCGGACGACCGAGGAGAGCCAGTTTTCGTGTGGTAGTTGAATTTCTGACGTGTCTTCGATAGAGACGATCTTGGCGTTGGGCTTGATGAACATCGCAAGAGTGTTGATGCAAGTTGTCTTTCCTGAGGCTGTGCCGCCCACGACGATGACTGAGGCTTGTTTCTCGATGATGTACCAGTACCACGCTGCCATTTCCGCTGACATTGTGTTGTAGATTATCAGGTCCGAGCAGGTGAGAGGTCTCTCCCGGAACTTTCGTATAGTGAAAGTTGATCCGCGTCTAGTGACCTCTTTCTCGTAGGTCATCTGGACTCGACTGCCATCGGGCAATGTAGCGTCCAGGACAGGTTGTGCGATAGATATTGCGCGACCGGTCATGTAACTTAGTTTGAGAATGAACTTGTCGAGCTCTTCCGAAGTGTTGAAGATAACATTGGTGGGTATCGATTCATGCTTTCGATGCCATATGTAAAGCGGTATTCCCATGCCGTTGCATGAGATATCTTCGATCCAGGGATCCCGCATCAACGGATCTATCTTATCGAAGTGTACAAAGTCTCGAATCACATAGTACATCAAACGATCTAGTGAATCAGGCGTTACTTTGATCTTGTAGTTCTTGATGATCTTCTCGACTAGTTTCCGAATGTAGGCTGCAGCGTTCTCGTTGCTACCTAGTCTCTTAACGTCGACATCAAGCTCTTCAACGAGAAGTTCGCCAATCTCTTTGAGCTTCTGTTTTTCCTCATCACTTAGCGCTACCTCTACTATCTGATACTTGATCGCGCCATCTTCCTTGACGATCCGCGCCTTGGCATACGGCGCATTTAGGTCGTATTGATCTAGAACGGGAGTATCTGATGCCTTCTTCATCAGATCTATAGTCATCTTTTCGTATTCCATCAGCATGCCGACAATGTTGTCGATCTTGTCGGTTTTTTCGGGCTTAGCAGATCTTGACATGATTATCAGATCACCCTTCCGAATGTCTCGGCCATGACTCCCCTATCAGTAATCGAGAATGGTAAGAGCAATGGGCGCAGCTGCGCTCTCCTCATCTTGTAGAACCGCAATTTGCCCTCCAAGTGTTCAGACTCAAGCTCGAACTCCACGACGACATCGGACATGTGTGACAATGTGGCGACAGTGTGTGGATCGTGGATATCCGACAGGATAGGCATGAAGACCAGCCCGTTTCTAGCGTGAATCTGGCTGCCTAGGATCTCCAAGAGTTCGCGCACGGATGCGGCGTCATGATTAACCAGCAGGTCCGAGAGCGAGTCTATCATTACTATGTCTCCTTCATCCAGTTGTGACAGTATTTCTCTCCGCAGTGTTACAAAGAGGTCCGAGCCGAGGCTTCTCGAACCGGGACTCATTGACCCGGGACCGAGGAACCCACCACCCATGGTCTGCGGCCCTGAACCCCCCTGTTGGAGGGACTGCACTCTTGGGGTGTACGCGTCGATAAAGGTCCACTGTCTCCCCTGTTCCATTTCTCTGGTATCCCATTCATACACCATCATCTCTTCCCGGATGTACGCGGGATCTCTGACAATTGTGAAATAGAAAATTCTGTGACCCTCCGTCCCGAGGAGATAGGCGATCTGCTGGCAAAATAAACGGACAGGCCCTTCTTGGTTACTGATCAGCAGGACAGTACTGCCTGCTGGGATCCCGCCGCCAAGTTTTTCGTCCAGGCCGCCCATGCCAACCCGGATTCGGCGAACCCTCTCCGGATTTCTTCCCCTAATCAACCTGTTTCGCCTTGAAGATAGCGCGTCTCAAACGCTTGGTGACTTCTGGCTCTGATTTGATCTCGATCCCATTTTCTCCGATCGTGAAAGGATGCTGGTATTGCGAGTGAGAGGTACCACGCATTTTTGGAATCTCGATTTTTCGCGAGCGCACTTTCATGGCGAACGAGTCCTCCTCTAGCGAGTTTCCTTGGAGTGCGTTCTGTTCGAGTGTGGTTTCGCCGCTCATGCTTTCTTCGAGGTTGTGGTGAAGCCTGATCATTCCGTCGACGACGTATTCCTCGACGGCTCTCCGTCCTTGGTGAGTTGTTTCGGCTTGCCCGCTGACTAGGAGTGTCGTGCAACCGAAGGACTTGAGTATCATCGTGAGCCTCTGAATGAGGCTTCTGAGATCGACTTGTGTTAGCTCGAGACTCATAGCGTCTAGGGAGTCGATTACTACTCTGCGAGCGTTTACCGTCTGTATTGCGGTCTGGATTTCGTATAGGAGTGCTTCTAGTGTGAAGGGTCGTGGTACGACAAACCGTTCTCCACTGCTTAGACCTAGCCTGCTCGAAATCGCGTCTAGGATGATTATGTTGCCGCTGTCTTCGTAGTTCTGGATGTTCCAGCCGAAACTGTTGTACACGTTCTCCCGGAGCTGTTGAGGAGTCTCTTCTAACACGACATAGACTCCATTCTCATTGTATTTCGAGATCCCGTTGTAGAGAAACTGGGTTGAGAAGATCGTCTTCCCCGCACCAGCAGGTCCAGCGAGGAGGTAGACTCTATCGCGGATGAGTCCGCCGCCGACGATCTGATCGAAGCCTGGTATTCCTGATGGTATTCTCTGGAGCTGTTGGAGCTGCGGGCGTTGTTGCTGTTCCGGTTGGGGAGGTGGTGGTGTGTATCCCGAGTTGTCGTATCCTTGATTCTCGTAGCCTTGGTTCTCGTATCCCGCGTAGCCTTGAGATGGATCGTATTGGGAAGGATCCTGGTAGGCGTAAGGGTCGTTATTCGCCGGTTGTCCCTGGTCATCGTAGCTCATTGTCCATCCCAGGTTTCACTCAACATGACCCCGGATACCCGGCGGTATCTTTGAGATTCATGAACGGTATCGTTTCGCCTTGCACCTGCCCTCTGTACAGGTAGTAGAAACCGATGAACATGAGCCAATTATCACTCTGCCCAAAGCTCACACCGCCAGTTCCGCCTGCGCTGCCTCCACCAAACTTGACGATTACTGGCGCTCCAGGACCGTTTGCTGTGGCGGCTGGCAAGTCGTAGGGGTTTGTGTTGAAGTTGTATCCAACAATGTTGTTAGGGTTGACGCTGCCCGGATCGACTATCCAAGTTCGGACAAATTTTCCGAACCCGTTTGCAGTGTAAGGTTGTGCTTGGATTATGGTATTCGGCTCAAGCTTGACATCGCTGTCCGTTGCTTGGTTGACCATTTTCACCCAGAGAAGGATGGTCACACCGGAAGGAACGCAGAAAGCTGACTGAGATGAAGTTTGAGACCCTTGTGTGAAGTTGAACGATTTATAATCGAAGTAAAGTGAAAGCGGTCCTATGTTGGTGACGAATGTGCCGCCCGTACCCCCTCCAGTCGGGGATGCAGGCCAAGGATAGTAGAAGCTGTATAGCCGACCCCTAGTTGATGAAAGTACTATTTTGTAGCCGCTGCCGTCGTTTATCAGAAGACCGGTGACTTTGATCTGATGGTTGATCTCTCCGACAGCAATGTTACCTCCTGTCATGTAACAGACGGTGCTTCCTACACAGGTCGCGGCTCCTGGACTGGGGTCGACCAGGCATGGGCTGCTGTTGCACTGGGAGGATCCAGAGGGCGAAATGTTGGTGATGTATATTCTCGCGATTCTTACTGAGGTGCCTCCGAGATTGTTTACTGTTATGTTGAAGGACCCGGATCCTGCGCTGTTGAAATTCGTGGCTCCTGGATTTGCTGGGACCAGATTTTCAGAGGCCGCACTCTGATCGTTTTGGTTCATCTTGAAGAGAGCTTGGTTGTATGAGTCGTACTGTGCAAATCCCCAGACCATCAGGTTGAATCCCATGAGTAGGATTATGATGAAAAAGAGCCCTCCGAAAATTGTGCTCATGCCTTTCTTTGCATGGACTAACTTGCGATAGAGACTCAATGTTATGCAACCCACGTCGTTGTTACGGTTGTTCCCCTCGCGGTGGCAACGGTAATCTGCTGAACGTTTCCGTGAGCCCAAGTCTGCCCGATCAGTGAAACGCCTGAAGGCGGGACCGCGGTCACGTTGCCGACGGTAATGGCCTGGGGTGGAGATATCTGGTAAAGTGATGAATTCACGTATATTGATGCAATGGAAAGCGGAATGGTTCCGACGTTTCGGATATAGATCTTGACTATGTTGTTGCTCCCGCCGGTAAAGAACACGTTTTCAACGTTCACTCTTTCCTGGTTTGCCACGCTTCTGCTGGAGAACCAGTATCCTGCTCCTCCCTGATACGCACCGAAGCTGGCGATTGCCCAGACAAATAACAATGAACTTAGGACCACAGTTATGATCAGCATGGTCAAGTTGGCCATGATGACGCTGACGGCGTTCGGTGACCTGCGGTTCTTTTCAATACGATTCTTGGCCCACTTTACCAGATTCGTTGTCTCTTCCTCTTCTACCGTGCTTCCAGACTCTTGCAAATCTCGGGGATCGAGAGTAGGAAGTTCACATCAGAGTTCTCTGTGGAAACGGCGATAAACGTCCTGTACCTCTTGATGTTTCTCCACGGTATCTAGCTCCCACAAATTGTGCATGATCGCGATGGGAAGTCGATTGCCGATGTGAAGTCTGTTGAAGGAAAAAAAATGCCCCAGATTGAAATCGATAGTTAATGACTGATCTGGAGAATCGAAAATCCAGTGCCCATCCGTCTTAAGGACAGGATGGATAAGTTGTGCAAGCTCTGATGGCGACGAAGGATATTGTCTGGCCTACGATCTGCCCGTTGATCTTGTAGAAGAATCCCATGAATACAAGATACGGCGTAGCGTAGTCAACGTCCTGGTTTGGCGGGGGATTTCCACAAGTCGAACCAGGGCAGAACGAACCGAACTTCAGTACTTTGAATCCAGTTGGGCCGCTCGCAGTGGCGGCGGGTATGACGTAGGGATTGTTTACTTCATCATAAGCAACCAAAGTGTTCGGATTCATCGTGGTGTTGTCGACAACGAAGTTCAGATCAGTTTCGGTACAAGCGCCACTTCCTGAGCCGAAGCGATCTTGATAGCACACAAAGTAAAGCGAGGTGTATTGAGAGATTGTTATCGGGTTTAGTGCGTTGTTGACCACTTTCACCCAGTAAACGAGAGGTGTCCCATAGGGAACGGTCCAACCGGGAACGGACGTGGTCTGTGATCCACGCGTGAAGTTGAACGAGTTGAGATCGAACTTGACGTCCAGAGCTCCGTGGGCTGTGTTCGTAGCGTTGGAGTTCGAACCGCCGAAGCCATTTACGGGCCATGGGTAGAAGAAGCTGAATGCTCTTCCGCGTGTCGAGGACATGATTACTTGGTAGCCACTGCCGTCATTGACTGTTAGACCACTCACTTTTATGACATGGTTATTTTCTCCGGGTCGAATGTTCGCGTTTGTGAAACCGCAGAGACCATTACCAGCGCAATTGGTGGTACCAGCACCGGAGTCTACGGTGCACAAGCTAGCACCTCGACACTGCGTAGGCAGTGTGCCTGTTGGTGAGACGTTTTGAATATAGATCCTAGTCAGCGTTGTGGTTACCCCGCCAAGATTTGTCACTGTAATGTTGAAGGTATTGCCTGCGAATCCGGTCGCGCCTGGTGGGACTGCTTGAATATTCTCAGAGGTGGAGAGCTGGTCCCTTTGACTCATTGAGGTTACGACGCCGTTGTAGGCATCGTACTGGAGAAAGTTCCAAGTCATCAGATTGAATCCCATGAGGATCAGGATGACGAAGAATAGTCCTCCGAATACGGTGCTCATGCCTTTCTTTGCGTGGACGAATTTGCGATAGAGACTCATGTCTATGACACCCACTGCGTAGTTATCGCAGTGCCTCTCACGGTCGCAATTCGTATAGTCTGCAGGTCTCCCTTAGCCCATGTCTGGCCTCCTGAGAGGACAAGCTGGATCGACTGAACCTGGTTTACCCCCACCGGGGAATTGGAGATCTGGTAGAGGCTTGAATTCTCATATACCGAGGCGACTGTGAAGGGAATAGTTCCAACATTCCTCACGTAAATTGTAATCTGATTGTTGACTGAGCCTGTACTACCAAAGTACACGGCTTCAATGGAAGGTCTCTCTTGATTCGCTATGCTCCGGCTGCTGAACCAATATCCGGCGCCACCGGTATAGGCTCCAAAGCTAGATGTTGCCCATACGAAGAGCAACCCGCTCAGAGATACAACTATGATTAGCATGGTCAAGTTGGCCATAATCGTCGAAATGGCCTTTCGTGACCTATGATTCCTCTTCGCTCTCGACTTAGTGCTCTTTGGCGACCTCATTCTCTTTCCCTATTCCAATGCTTCTAGTTCGACCGATACGGATCGGTTTTCAAAAACCGGGAAGTTCAAACCAGGCATCTCGACTCGCACGCATGTTATGCTCACTTCGTTACGCTGAAGCTGAACTGGTTGTTACGCGTGGTTACGACCACTACTGTGTAGGAAGTGCCACCACTGAATGTGTTGAAGGCGTTTGCAGTGCCAGTGTACTGGCAGCCGCTGCCGCATCCGCCAGCGCTGGACCCAATCGCGACGTTTATTGCAAGTACGGCGTTTGGATTAACAGGTTGACCTGTTGGGGTCCAGTTGGTGAGTTGCCAGGAGTTTCCAGAGTTGTCTTTGATATAGTAGGTTTGGAAGCTGACGGCGACGGTGCCGGAGTTTCGGACGTATATGGTTACGTTGGTAGTTGACGGGAATGAGTACGAGTCCATGCCAAGAGCTTCTTTGCCGACGTTTGGCTGAACCAGTAGAGTTCCGAGTAGTCCTGTTGACCATGCATAGACCATGACTGAAGCTACGACGACGATGACGACCATGAGAAGAGCTGCGAGTATGGTGTTGATGCCTTTCTTGTCTTTGAGATATCGACGAATATTCTTCATTTGTTGGTCACCTGTTTTAGCGGGTCACAGTGAAGCTGAACTGATTGTTGCGTGAAGTTACGACAACGACGGTGTACGAGAATCCAGAGTTCATTGTGGTGAAGCCGCTGCCCGAGAGGGAGCAACTGTTGCCACATTGACCTCCTGAGCCCGAAGCGCCGGTGCCGATTGTGATGAATACTATGCCGAGTGCGTTAGGGTTGATTGCGCCTGGATGATTAGATCCCACTCCTGGGCAGCAAGCGTCTGTCTGCCAATTGAGCCGAGCCCATTGGTTACCTGTGGAATCTTTGACGTAGTAGCTGTTTAGAGTGATTGCGACGCTCCCAGTGTTCCTTAGGTTCATTGTAACGTTGGTGCCAGAGTTGAATCCTGCGAACTCTGAGATCATTGATTCCTTGCCCGTGTTTGGTGTCACGAGTAGCGTTCCGAGTAGTCCTGTTGACCATGCGTAGACCATGACTGAAGCTACGACGACGATGACGACCATGAGTAGTGCTGCGAGTATGGTGTCGATGCCTTTCTTGTTCCCGATTATTTTTCTCAATTTTTTCACTCCTTGTAGTTTCCCTGTGGGCTCGTCCCAACCCTTTTCCCAGATTGAACCGAAGCCGGGGCTAAACCAGAAGGCGCGATAGAATTGCTCGTTGGTACCGTGGTTGCCTGGTGGAGGTTTCTAGGGGCGTTGTTCATGCGTGGTCTCTCCCTGCTATGCTGAGCCTGGTGTCTGTGTGGTCTACCCAGAACACCCAGGACTTTGTCGTCTTCTGACCGCTGATGACGCCCTCCACCACAAGCTCGAGGAGCAGTGCCTTGGTGCTTTCCCAGTTTTTCAGCCCTGACTTGATCCGGACGTTTTCGACGTCCATCGGTATAGGAGCGCCAGAGAGAACGTGCAGTATCCGGTCGCGTAAGGTATCCTTCGATCTGTTCAATCGACTCATTTGCTCTCTAGCTCTGGGGTCGTGGTGTGGATATCGCCCACAAGCCACTGACTACACCCAAGGCCACATCGAACATAGGCATCATGTAACCCCGAAAATTGTCGTATAGTTACATGGACACTCGCGTGTATGAATCCGGGGAAATAACCGGATATCCCCGGATGTTACGGGGAAAATCTATTCTGATGTGAAAGGTTTGTTGTGATGATGGCTTTTGACTAGCGTGCTTTGGCCTTCAATACTTCCTTCTGTTGCGGCTGCGGTGGCCAAAGCTGCTCGAACATTTTCTCGTGCGCTTTTACCAGCAATGGATCATTTGTCCAAGTCGCTACGTCCTGTCCTGTCGCCACGTTTGTATCGTCGGGTATGTCTTCAGTGAAGATTATCTCTGCGGAATCGGCGGTGAGGAACTTTACCATTGGTCCCGCGGAGTTTCTTACTTCGATCACTTCTCCCAGTTCTCTCGCTACACTCTGATTGGTCTGATTTATCGGCGCGGCAACTCGGACTTTGGCTCCTCGTTCTGCAGCTTTCTCCAGGACCTCTGAGTGGGCTTTGTAGATTCGTACTAGACCGTTCGCCGTGGTTGTGAAGAAGACGTTGACCTTTGCCTCGCCGATCATGTCTTGAATGCGCTTGTAGACTTTGTCTCTTCCTCTGACGCTCCAGAGGTCGTATCTCTCGTAGGGTTTTTCGGTGTAGACGTATCTTGAGGACTCGAAGGCCATTGCCAGGTTTTCAACGACCTGGACGCATTCTGTCGTTTCCTTGTTCAGTTTCTCAACCAGGGGTATCAGTACGTCGTTCGGTGAGACGGCCATGTATCTTTCCGGTTTGCCGGGTACAATCCGCAGTAGTCCCTTGCTTTCTAGTCCACGGATGGCGCCATATGTCTTAGGCCTTGGAACCTTGCCGAGGAAACTGATCTCGCTAGCGTTTCTAGGCCCCATCTTCGTCAATACGACGTAGATACGGGCCTCGTACTCTGTCAGTCCAAGTTTCATCAGCGACTGCACGCTGAATTCGTCTGCGGCCAACACTTTCACTCCTAGACTTCTGTTGTTGTCGTTTACGACGGGATTTAAAATAGACGATGTCATCATGAAACCCCCACGGCTCTGAAAAAGAGCCACATCAACAAATCACCAATTACAACGGTAAAGACCAGACTCGCTGTCATGAATACCAGATGTGGTAGGCCGGGAGTCACCCAAACTCCGTCTGAGAACAAACCCTGATTCTTGTATCCCTCAAGCCCTGCAACTAATTTCTCCCGTTCCTCTTCTACAGAGGACACGAGATGCAAGTGTCGCACTGGCCGCGAATCCACTACGGCAACTTGTTCGGCTGGATACAAGTACGTGCTTGATTGAAGAGCATTGAAACTCGTCTTGTACGACGTGAGAAGAACCAGAGCCTTTCTGAGAACAGATTCTTTCTCAAACCCTTGGAATAGACCCTTTCCAGCGGAGGATCTGGACAAGAGGTTCTTTCCCAACAGAATGAACATCATACTGACAGATAGCAGGAATGAGTTGACTAGGATCGCGATCGGGAACGGATAGAAGATCAAGGGAGCCTGCCAGAGCGGCAATAGAAACGCTGGTGCGACAGGCAGAGCCAAAGCAATGCACATCAACGCTTTACTGTCAGCTCCACCCATCGCTCCGAACTGAAAGAGCAGAAAGGCGACTACGATGGTTGCCCCGGCCGAAACGAGCAGAATGGCAACGGTATCCGGGGCAAAGGCGATCCGCGCCAGGAATAGCGCAGCTGCCACAGGCGCATAGACAATCCAGAATCTGTTGGAGACTTCTCGCGTCTTCAGATCGCTTAGCGACGCCACTATCAGCACTCCTAAACTTACAAGGAGAGCTGCCAGATCGATACTTGGCGGCGTCGTGGTACTCATCGAGTTTCAGTTTTCCCGCTGTACATTGGGACCGGGCATATCAGTTCTGAAACCAACACTAGTGATGGTCGGTACTAGTCAGCATGGTTCCGCTAGCTTATCGCAGGATAAGTTAGCTTCGAGGCATCGACTCCAGGGATTACCGTAGGCGTCGGGTTCCCTCTCAACGCTTCAGCTGCCCCGCCTTTTGAACGGTCGAACCTCAACCGTCCACGCCGTGAAATGTTTACCACAGCAACAACATCGCGGTCGGCCCACATCTCACACTTATCGCACCAAAGACATCTTCCTTGTCTGCCGTCCGGTTGGAGTCTCTCCCCGCATTTCGGACACATGCTACTGGTGCCAAACGTTTCACGTCTCGACAAACGTACCACAGGTAGGCCTGTCCAAGCGGCCTTATACTCGATCTGACGTTGAGCCTCCCCAAACGACCAGCCGTTCATTCTCCCCCTGAAGCTCCTCCCCTGCCAGTTGCCCTTTTGGTAGAGTCTCCGGATCCCACGGATGTTTTCGAGGACAACCGCCTTTCGATTCTCGAAAGCCCTTTCAACAATCGACTTCGTGGCATTGTGCAGGAGATTAATGGTCCGGTTCCTCCGGCGTCTACCATATTTTGACGCGAGCTTCTGGCCGACCCTACAATCGTTCCTCTTGAAGGAAGATAGTATTCTTGATGTTGTGTCGGTTATGTCAACAGCCCTGGATAGGTCATAATGGAGAACCGTCTCCTCATCCCCGCAAGTCAGGTTGCGCAGATTGCGGTCGACACCAACCGTACCTACGCACATAAGCACATCGATCTCCTTTGAGACACAGAGGCTCATCGTATGTGCGGTAAGCGTGAAGGAGCGCACGCGCAAGGTTTTGTCGGAAAGCACCGAGGCGGTGTGGTTCGTTAGAGGAATTCTTTCGTAGATCTTTCGGCCCATAGGTATTCGCAAATAACCATTCTCTACCTTGAAGTTGTAACATGAGATCAGAAGGGGCTTGACTGCGTGCGGACTCTTTGTCGGGAAACCTCTCCTTAGAGACTTCTTTCTTGAGGCCAGTATGCCTGCGGCTCGGGATATGGCGCAGAGCTTGTAGCACGACGGCAACGCATATCCCTTCAGCTCTTTGTATGAGAGGAGGCATAGGCTCTTGAGGGACGAGACGTTCTGCGAAAGCCCAATTACTAGACATTGGTTTACCATTCTTCTGAATATCTCGAGAAGTTCGAGAACCTCCGTCGATGGAGCATAGTTCTGCTTTACCGACTTGATTGCAAGCACAAGGCACCAACTTAGGATAGCACCTAGTTAGGTTGGAGAGAGACCTAACAATGAATCAACATGGACGTCGATAGATTCGTAGGCTGTTCGGCCGAAAGCTTAAAACTGAACAACTCGGACCAGAGGCTCGGCTGTTTCAAAAATGCCGATGGCTTTCGTTCTGATAAACGCTGAGATTGGTTCCGAAGACCAAGTCGTCAAGGAACTCAAGTCTGTTCCTCAAGTCAAAGAGGCTTACATGGTCTACGGAGTGTACGACATTGTTGCAAAGGTCGCCGCGGATAGTATGGACAAGCTGAAAGAGATAATCACCTGGAAGGTTCGCCATCTCAACAAGGTAAAGTCCACGCTGACAATGATCGTTATCGAGAACTAGTCCTCTCAAAACCTCTATTCCTTCGTGCCTTCTTGAGGAAATACCCCTAGTGCGAACTGAGTTTCACATCGGAATTGACGACACTGACTCTAGACTCGGAGGATGCACCACATACACCGTTGCACTCATTTTTCGCGAATTAGTCTCCAAAGGATTCAAGCCCCTCGACTATCCCTGGCTAGTACGACTGAACCCTAACATTCCCTGGAAGACCCGAGGAAACGGAGCTCTTTCACTTCACTTCAATCTCAAAGAAGATGAGGTAGCAGACGCGAAAAAAATCGCTATTGCGGCTGTCCAAAAAACCTCAGACCTTGCTCGTCGATCAACAGACCCAGCCGTGGTCTTCCTCAAGCGCCCTGTGCCTTCAGTGCTGAGAGATTTTTCCACCAGAGCGTTACACGATGTTCTCTCAGTTCGGGAAGCGAGACACATTGCAGGCGTCGTAGACGCAGAAGTATTCTTGCTCAAAGGGTCCCGAGGACTGATTGGAGCGTTTGCGGGTGTTGGAGCCGACCTCAGCCAGGACCATACTTTCGAGATTATCGCCTACAGAACCCCTGAATACGTTGGGACGGAGCGAAGAGTGAACCAGAATTCGGTTCGACAAATGAATGAAAAGTATCAAGGATCAACTTTCAATAACATTGACCCTGAAACAGGTAGAATACTCATTTGCCCCCACGGCCCCGACCCAGTCCTGTTTGGAATCCGAGGCGAAGACCCAGTTACTCTCGTTCAAGCGTTCAAACAAATCGAGGTTGAAGAACCAATCGCCAGTGCGATGATCTTCAAGACAAACCAGGGAACCGACGCGCATCTGAACAATCACAGAACAATTGAGACACTTCGACCCTATCAATCCACCACTATTACCGGTGAGGTCAGCAATGCCCCAGAAAGGATTCGCGGCGGCCACGTGATCTTCGGACTATGTGACGAAACAGGCAAGATTGATTGCGCCGCCTACAGCCCGGCCGGAGATGTTCGCGATGGGGCCCTTCAACTGATCCCTGGAGACTTTGTTACTGTTTCAGGCGGAATCCGTCGTCGGCCACTCGGAGAAATCACCATGAACGTTGAAAAACTCAAAGTGACGAGACTAGTTGACGCCGTCCGATGGGAGAATCCTCTTTGTTCAAGATGCGGAGCTCGCTGTGAATCTATGGGAAAAGATCAAGCATTCAGATGCAAGAGATGCAAAGCGCGTTTCCCAAAAACGCAGAGAATCAAAAGACTTGATGATCGAGATGTTCGTTTGGGAGAGTATCTCCCACCTCCTAGGGCGCATAGACACCTGACAAAGCCTGCCTCCCGATATGAAATCAATCGGTCTATGTCACCAGAAACAAATAGCACATTCATCGACCGGACTCTAGAATCGCTTGTCTTGATTCCGACAGTAGTCTGAGTTGTCGGAGCAAGTGATATTGACTAGAGTTTCCTCCGGTCAAACCTTTTAAAACTCGCCAGAGCCGGCTTCGCTCTTGTAGCGGGGTGGGGTAGATTCTCCGTTGAGGAGAAGCCTTCCCAGGTTTAACCCGCAGGGCTCATAACCCTGAGATTGATCGATACAAGTTCGATCCTCAAGCGGTGGTTCGAAGGGCCCGTGTGGGACCCGAAAATCCACCCCCCGCTACCAAAACTCCGCTGAACTACTTCGGTCCGTCGACGCTGTCCACACTGAGCTCGGGGGTTAGGCGGATAGTGCCGTTGCCCTGAATGACGATGTGAGGTCGATCTGCCACTATGCTTGTCGTCATCTGAGGCTCGACGCTCACTCCTGAATCTATCTGAATCTTCAGATTTTCGCTTGACACAACAACTTGCTCGACAGTCAGAGTTAGTGCGCCTGCGACGCTTACAGCCGCCATGGCTTTGGACACGTGCAGCTCCACCATTGTAACATTCTCTGATGGGATCTTCACCGAGCCGATCAGTACTGAAACGCTCGTAGGCTGTAGAAGGTTGATCGTGACCGGAACACTCGGAACGTCCGTCCATCCACTATCGTTGCCTCCACTTTTATGAAAGACAATGGAGTCGATTGTAACATTAAGATTGACAATCGTGAATACTTTGGGAAGATGAACACTGATGGGAAGGTTACCTGGCAAAGGTCCGGTGTTGGACATACCTTGATTGCCTGAGATATCTGATGGAACATTCTTGAAGTATACTGAGAGGGTCCCGTCCTTGACTAGAATCGGGATGGGGACAGGCAATACCTTCGGAGCCTCGTGGAACAAGGTTATGGTTGAACCGGCTATAAGCAGGCCCAAGAGGCCGTAGTAGACCATCTTTCGGGTTGCCAGATCCATCAGTCTATTCCTCCCACGTTAGTGTGAATCTGACAATTAACTCAACGATTTTGAACACCTGTTCTAGATTTTGACGAAGTCTACGGTCGTTGCCTCCACGTTTTGATGGCTTCGAACCAGAAGATGGCTGAACCGAGCGCCCCGAACAGGAGGCCAAAGAACGCGAAAAAATCGATGGTCACGAGGTTTAGAGCATAGTAGGCGGTTAGTACCGTAAAGAGAACGGCGTAAAGGGAGAACCTGGGGACAAAGAACTGCCCTGGGAGCTTCATGAACTGCTTGAGGACGTCCACTTTCACCTCTTTGATCAGTTTGTACCCTCCTGGGTCCCGTGAGACAAGACCAAGATCCCGAAGCTTATCGAGATGATACAAAGCTAGAGTGGGGCTTGAGAAGTTCAAGGCTCTTTGAGCCTCCCGAACTCCGACCGTCTGATTCGAGGCGTTCATCACGAACCAGTACACCCTTAGCGTATTGCCTTTGAGCTCGCTCGCTATTCTTTCCGCGCTAACTTCTGGCGAGCCCGTAGACATGGATGGCCAACCTAGATTTTGGTTAAGGATTGACCGGGGTAGTTAAGGGTAGACCAACCGCAAAACCATTACGCGAACTTAAAACCGTTGATTTTCTGATCATATCGTGAAACCGATTTGAAGGCTGTTAGATTCCACGAATTCGGTGGACCCGAGAAGCTTCGGCTTGAAGAGGTCCCTAGTCCGAAAATCGGCCCTTTAGAAGTTCTGGTTAGAGTGAAAGCGTGTGCACTCAATCATTTGGACATCTGGGCGAGACTGGGAACGAGGAATGAGAGAATACCCCTGCCTCACATTTCAGGCTCTGACATTTCAGGAGAGGTTGTTGAGGTTGGAGAACTGGTCACGGGACATTCCAAAGGCGAGAAAGCTTTGATGGCGCCAGGACTAAGCTGTGGGATCTGTGATTATTGCAGCAACAGCTGGGACAGCCTTTGCGAGTCCTACAAGATAATTGGATACGAGACCCAGGGTGGCTATGCCGAGTATGTTGCAGTTCCTGGGGCAAATGTTCTACCAATCCCAGAAAAACTCAGCTTCGAACAAGCTGCTTCCGTCCCGTTAGTATTCTTGACTGCCTGGCATATGCTTGTGACCCGGGCACATCTTGTTCCCGGAGAAACGGTTCTCGTTTGGGCTGCGGGAAGCGGCGTTGGGAGCGCTGCTGTTCAGGTTGCAAAGCTACTCGGCGCGAAAGTCATTGCTACTGTTGGGAATGATACGAAAAAAGAGAAAGCGCAGAAACTAGGAGCAAATTTTGTTCTCAACCACAACACCCAAGACATTCCCGGTGAGATCAAGCGAGTAACCGATGGGCGGAAGGCGAATGTCGTCTTCGATCACATCGGACAAGCGACGTGGGAGAAAAGTATGAGGTCAATGGCGCCGGCTGGACGACTGGTCAACTGTGGGGTTACTAGCGGCGGAAAGGCGGAGATCGACATTCGGTACATCTTCGTGAAACAGTTCTCTCTCATGGGTTCTTACATGGGGGGTCGAGGAGAGCTCCTTAAAATCCTAGAATTGTTCGAGGATGGAAGGCTCAAGCCTGTTATCGATTCAATCTTCCCGCTTGCAGAGGCAGCGAAGGCTCAGGAGAAGATGGAAAAGAGCGAGCACTTTGGAAAGATAGTCCTCAAAGTCTAGGGTAATTTGTCCATAGCCAACAGCTGATTTAGTGTAGCCTATTCCGGTACCGAGGTCGTAGCGAGCTTTCCATCCACGATTTTGACGAACAGGTAACGGTTGTCTCTGAGAATGATGGTCACTTCGTTCTCCCCTTCTTCAATCTCCAAGATTTCCTGTCCTCTGATCCCATCGTATTTTGCCAAGTTGAGATTCGCCTAATTCAGCGTCCCGGCTGACCTTAGCCACATAAAGATAACGCTGTCACTTCGCATGGAATTCGAGAAGCTCATTCAACCTGAATCTTCAGAGAAGGTGACTTACCTGACGCCTCTCCTCGCTCGGTGAAGACGTGTTTGCCCCATTTGGCACTGACGTTGGCGGCTAGATTGTGATTGCCCTTTCCGAGTGAGCTTGCGGGCAGTTCGAAGCTCCGTGTGACATTGAACATCATCTCTCTGGCTTCCTCTTCAGTTTTAGGATAGAGGATCGTCTCGAATTCGGTAGCCACGGTCATCCATACACGATGCGGAAGCTCAGGGTTGCGCGTCCAGAAGAAAACTGCTCTTCGGACGAATTTCTCCTCTTTCAAGGGTTTAGCGAGCAATCGAACTCCCGACTTGTGCAGTTCAGCCTTGAAAGCCATGCGAAGCCCACCGTCATGCTGATCGTAAGCGGCTTCCCAGAACTTCTGATGAAAGTTTCGGCGGACAACACCGTCAAGCCTGAAACCTACAGTGAATGCAAGATTATCGTCAACCTTCGCCTTCGATGGAGAGCACTTGACTGTGACATTGTCGATACGCGCCCAGCTGCCTCCATCCTGTTTTACGATAGACTTCTGCAAATTCTCTCACTGGGCTTGTTGGCTCGGTTTCTTCTTTCCACGCTGAAAAACCTTGGCATTAGTTGATAGAACTCAAGTCATTATAAGAACGCCAGATAGAATCCGGTCTTAACTATGTCATCAGACCGTCCACGATACGGGTTCGACCGATACTCCAGTGTTCGAATCGCCTATGGACCAAGCCTCGCGCCTGATGGCAAGAAAGCATCATTCATCAGCGATGTTACCGGCGTTCCCCAGGCCTGGACTCTCGATCTCTCGACAGGCCAGATAGATCAACTGACACTCTTCAACGAGCGGGTCTCCGCAGCTACTTTCTCACCGACCGGCAAGACCCTCGCCTTCTCGATGGACCCGGGAGGCGGTGAGAGACACCAGGTCTGGAATCTAGATATGGAGAATCTCGCGACCAGGAAATTGACCATTGGAGATGAATGGATCCGAGTCTTTGGCTCTTTCTCTCCCGATGGCGAATCAATATGCTATTCGTCAAACGAGAGAGATGAGAAATTCTTTGACATCTACACGGTCGCTATTGCAACTGGAGAAAAGAATCTGGTCTACCAAAACGACACAACTAACTATCCCTTGGACTGGGTGGACAAGGATCGAATACTCTTCACACGAGCAAACACTAACCTAGATAATGATCTCTACCTGCTCTGGCCTGAAACTGACGAAACAGCCCACGTAACCCAGCACTCGGGTGAAGCGAGCTATGACTACGCAGGCCACACCAAAGACATGAGCACGTTGTATGTTCTGACTAACAAAGATCGTGAATTCATTCAACCCGCCACAATCGATATTGGAACGGGGCACATCGAATTCCTCATCGAAGAGAACTGGGACGCAATAGGGGGTAGAATCTCCCCTGACAACAAATTCCTAGCCTACTTCCGAAACGTCAATGGGGCAAGTAGACTACACATTTACAACTTCGAAAAGAACCATGATTCTACTATAGATGGGTTACCTCTAGGCGCGTACGAGTCACCTGTTGTCGCGGGCCACAATCTAATGGATTGGAGCCCTGACTCCAAATATCTCGTATTCAGCTTCCAGGGACCAAAGCACAACCTGAACCTTTGGCTCTACGACCTCGAAGACCGTTCGCTTCGACAAGCAACGTTTGTCCCAAGGGGGGCGATTCCCCAATCAAGCCTCGTCGAGCCTGAAGGATTGAGATTTCCCAGCTTCGACGACCTGCTCATTCCCGTATGGGCCTACAGACCAGTGAATAGTCGAGGTCCCCTACCAACGGTTGTCTTTGTCCACGGAGGTCCAGAGAGCCAAGAAACCGCCAGGTTCAACATCATCATCCAATACCTCGTCAACCGTGGCTTCCTAGTCCTAGCCCCGAACGTGCGAGGCAGCACAGGCTACGGAAAGAAGAGCGTCCATCTCGATGATGTTGGGAAGCGTCTCGACTCGGTTCGGGACTTAGAATACCTAGCAAAGTGGGCGGTTGGGAAAGGTCTCGCCAAGAAAGACAGAGTAGGAATAGTGGGGGGTAGCTATGGCGGGTTCATGGTTCTATCGGCATTGACTGAGTACCCAGACATCTGGGCCGGAGGGGTAGACCTTGTTGGAATTGCGAATTTTGAGACGTTTCTTGAAAATACGGCGCGATGGAGACGGCATCTAAGAGAAGCAGAATACGGCAGCCTCGAAAAGGACAGGGAGCTGTTCAAACGAATCTCGCCTATTCACCATGTGGAGAAGATCCGAGCACCTCTAATGGTGATCCATGGAGCAAACGATCCTAGGGTCCCGATCGGAGAAGCTGAACAGATTGTCGAGAGATTGAAGAAGATTGGAAGGCATGTGGAATTCTTGAGATTCGAGGACGAGGGGCATGGAATCGCGAAGATCCCCAACCGGGTCAAGGCCTACACAGCGATCGGCGACTTTCTCGAACGGACACTACTAGCCCTGGAGAAACAGGCGCCTAACGGATAAGATTTCACGTGTCTCAGTCCTTCGCGGAAACAGAAGGGGAGAGAGCGCGAATAGAGACTATCGTCGCTCTCTGATTCCAGACGAAAAATGCTGGGAAGATATTTTCCGGTCTAGGTGCCGGTTATCGGTTCGATGTGTACTGCGCTGCAGCCGCAGCCGTCGGCGTGCTTTCCGCGTCGTAGCTGTCCACGGTAGAGGCGTGATTCGAGCTTCTCGCCAGTCTTCTTCTCCCACTCCTCTACGCTGACACCGTACTTCTTCTGAATCCTGTCACGGTACCATTCGGGGATGACGTTGAAGCTGCAGAACGGAATGATCCTCATGTCCGGTGTAAGGTAGTGTATGTCGCAGCGTTGTAGTCGTTCCTCGTCTTGGTTGTACTTGTCTTGGAAGTGCATCATGCCCAGGAACATGCTCCGGACATGGAACTGTCCCACTGAGCTGTAGTCGTGTTTGAGCAAGGCTCCAACGAGCAACTTGCTCAGGTTAAGTCCTGCTGGTTGCTTGTCTTTCTCGATGAAGCTGTTGAGTTTGGTGATGAATTTCGCGGCTACTAGATACTTGTTGGTGCCTGAGTTGAGCTCGTCAGTCTTCTCGTCTAGGTACTCGAACAGTCCTTTGAGGTCCACGAACGATGTGATGGGGACCATCTTCTTGGTGTCTTTGTCCTCGAACACGTATGTTCCGGCGCCGCACGCGAAGTGTATCGATAGCTCGTATTGAGGTCTCTTGGTGAAGGCTTCTACGAAGTGTGTTACTGGTGAGCAACTTGGGACTGGGAACCATGCGTCTCTTGGAATTTCTCCGTTGGTCTGCTCCTCGATTCTCTCGATGCAGTCTGGTATTGTGATTCGGTATTTCTCTCTCTCTTGCTTCTTCATTCGTCCTGTGAGGGAGACTGGCTGGTAGCTGATCGCTCGGACGATGTCGATGTTTCTTTGGGCGAATCGGAGTATTCCGCCTAGCTCGTGATCGTTAATCGACTTGATGACTGTCGGGACGAGTACGACGCCGAGGTTGGCCTTTCGGCAGCTCTCTATTGTGTATGGTGCTTCCCAGTGGTTCTTGGGGTTGGTCTTGGGGCTGACTCCGTCGAAGCTCATGTAGAGGTTACTGAGACCGTTATCGCGTAGTATGTGGGCTAGGTTGGGGTTGAGTGCGAGGTTGATGCCGTTGGTGTTGAGCTGGATGTGGTCTACTCCTTCCTCTTTGATGATCTTGACGATCTCCGGAAGCTCCGGTCGTAGGGTCGGCTCTCCACCGGTGATCTGGAGCGAGTTTCCTGGTACTGGCCTCTCGGCTTTGAGGGCTCGGACCATTTCCCTGACCTGGTCGATACTGGGCTCGTAGACGTAGGCTCCTTCGAGTCCTTTCTTGACGTAGAAGAAGCAGTACCAGCATGTCAAATCGCAGCGGTTGGTGACGATGATGTTCGCGAGGCCTGTGTGGCTGAGGTGGTTGGAGCACAAGCCACAGTTTGCAGGGCATGCGCAACTCTCGATCGGGACGTTCGGTGCGTGAGTTCCCTTGCCGTCAGACCAGTAGGTCGCGAATTTCTGATACATGTCGTATGAGCCGAAGTAGAGCTCTTCTGTCTCACCGTGTTCTGGGCAGGTCTTGGTCATGAAGACCTTGCCTTCCCGCTCGAAGACGGTGCTTGGGAGAATGCGGTTGCATTCTGGGCAGATGCTCTGGGTTCGGCGAATGAATTGTCCTATTTGCTTCTGTGGCGGCTGTAGTTCCGCCGGTAGTTCGATTTCTAACAGTACCATCATATACCACTCTGAGTAGTGAATATCCCGTTGGGCACCGGTATTAATGCTTTTGACACCAGTCACAAGGTGAAATAGGGTACTACCCTGAGGGATATTCTATGCCCGTTCCGGGCTCTCTCAAGCGCCAGCAAATCGACAAGAACGAGATTGCTCAGCTTCTCGAACGCCATTTCAATCTCCCTTCTATAGAAACACTGGCATACCTTCGAATGCTTGAAAGAAGCAGCCTCGGGGTAGATGAGCTCGCCGAAACCCTTGCCCTATCGAAGGATGACACGAGGTCCCTCCTTCAGACAATGATTTCTAGAGGTCTCATCATACATGCGCCTGGGTCGAAGGACGCATTCAGCGCACTTCATCCAAGGATGACCATGACCAACATCTTCAAGATCTACGAGAAAGATCTTGTACAATCCCTTAGGGACCGGAGGGCTACAGTAGATAGAGTTGTCAATCTCCTGACACCTATCTACGAGGATAGGAAACCCGCTTAGAGGCTAAGCTTCTTCGGAGGCTTGGGGTGGCAGTGGATTGGGGCTATATCGCTTCTTGTCCTTGTTTTCTTGCAGAATGTCCGCGAACGGCTCACTTTCTTCTTCCGCTTCGGTCTTCTCTTCAGCTTCGGCGGGTTCCGGGTTCTCATCAGCCGATGACTCGATCGCTTCGGGACCAGTCTCCTCGTGGGACAGGACTGGCGATGAACCTGTTTCCTCGAGTTCGGTCGGAGAAGATTCGGGAACCGTGCTTGTCGGAAGCTCTGCTAGAGGGGTCTGTGGGACCACTTCGATCGCGGTGGAGTTACCTGAGGTCTCAAGGGACGGTTCTTCAGGCTCGTCAGTTGGTGCCGTAACATGCTCTCTTTCACGAGGGATTATGGCTCTTGGATCCTTGACCCCGTAGAAACGGTCTGTGAAGTATGAATAGACGTCTATCGTCTGGGCGGCTGGATGGGCTGGAAAGTCGTCTTTGAGCTGGCATAAGGCGCAGAGAACAGTAGCGTGACCAGTTTGCTTGTCGATTGTTACCCTGACAGCTTCTTCACCGCATCGAGGGCAGGTGAAGACCGTGGGGAGTTTCTTCTTGACGATTCTAACTACTCTGCGTCTTCTTCTCCCCAACCGCTAACGACTCATCTTCCAATACGGGAAGAGTCAATATTTACCTTTGGTCGGGGTTCTTCCCGCTCGTCTTTTGATTCGGTCAGCAGAGCGCATAGCCCGTTTACCGCTGTTGCTACGAATTAGGGAGAAAACGGGCTAGCATCGCAATAGCCTTAGTTGTGTCTTCCTGGCTGCGGAAACGCAATTCAATGCGCTTGATTTCCCATCTCGTACCGTATCTTTCAACTCGGATTATTCGGTCGTCTTGCCGATCGACCTTTGAAGGAACCAACTTTCCAGCCTCAGGCCTTGTTGAATCTTTGATTAGAATGCAATTGTCTCCAAGCGCCAAAGTAACCGGGATAGTCTTTTTTCTCAGAATGTAAGCCAACACTGCGGCTATTCCTGCAAGTACAAGGATGGAATAGGCGACCGACCACGACGAATCCGGAATTACTGAAAAACCACCAACACCGGCACTGAAAAGCATCAGCGCAATAATCCACTGCCACCACGGTGCGAGGGGCTTCAGCTGCGCGCTCATTTCAGTGACCTGTATGCCCTGTATGTCCTGAAAGTCTGCCATTCTTTGCGGGAAATCTGCTAGGACTCTCAAATCTTAACTTATCGGAAGATAAGCAGTCAGTGAGCCGAGTCCATTCCGACCCGAACTCTACCGTTTGAGAAGATAGGAGTTTACATCATGCAACCGCCTATATTCTTACGAGGAACTCAATATATCAAAAGGAGAAACCCAAACTCAATTTATCTTTGTTCAGTCGCTTGAAGAGCTTGGAAGATGGCCTAGGCATATCCGAAATCACATTGATTAGACGCAAGGGATTGAAAGTATAGCAATCGCTTATTACTGGCGAATTTCCGCCAGTTCAACCGGTACGTATGCCCGGTAAAGTTGTACACTTCGAGCTACCGGCCGACAACGTCGAACGTGCTAAGACTTTCTACATGAAAGCCTTCGGATGGGAGATCAACCAGTACCCAGGAATGCAGTACCACATGGTAGGCACCACACCATCAAACCAGCAGGGAATGCCCACGGAGCCCGGCGCCATCAACGGGGGAATGACCAAACGTCAAGACCCAGTCAAGAACACAGTCATAACCATAGACGTCCCTGACATCGACGCGTCGCTCAAGAACATCGAGAAGCTAGGCGGCAAGACAGTAAAAAAGAAAGAAGCAGTCGCGGACATGGGCTTCACAGCCTACTTCAAAGACCCCGAAGGAAACATTGTCGGACTCTGGCAAAGCGCCCGCCAAATGTAGATATGAATCCACGTTAGTCGGCCTCTCTCTTTTTTTCGTCCATCTTCAGTCCCAACGACACGAGAGTCTCTAGCTAACTCTCGCCAGGGTCAACCATCGAACCGCCAGCGAGTTGGATTTGCTCCACCTGTTTCTGAGATTCCGAAAATGGCTTTTGGTTGTACCTCGTAAATCGGGTCTTTGCTGTCTTTCATGTCATAACCGTACTTTTTCTTGTAGACAGCTAGAAATCGGGTGCGCAACGATTTCTCGCGAATCTCTCTCGCAGTACCTTCAAAGATAACTGCCTGCTCTGCGTTTTCGGGACAAACCACGCAACGAGGATTCAGAGACAGGTTCCTGGATTTTCGTGATCGACGGCCAGTACTGAAAAAGAACGCGCGACCAAGGAGGACTCCCCAAACAGGCATAGCATGCGGTCCACCATCCGGACGGGTAGTGGAGAGATAGTAGTTGTGTGCCTTCGAAAAGTGATCAACTACCCATTTCCACGATAAGGGACCCCGGTCTTTCCGGAACATCATGTCATAACCGGGCATGTAAGGCCGCCCGGCATGGCGAGAATTTCTCGAACTATTCGTGTTCGCCAATACGACTCAGCCTGGCAGAATTGTCCTACGCATTAGTTGGTAGCTCTTTCCGAGCTGAGCAACCTGTTTGAACCGTTCTCTTCGGAACATGCTTGGCGATCCAAACCACATCCACTCCGGAACCTTTGACAAGTTCTCAGAGACGACAGGATATGCTTCCACGATTCCGCCGCCCTGTTTCCTGATCGATTCTAAGGCCGCTCTCAACGCCGTTCGTGCGACTCCTTGACCCCTGTGTTCTTTGTCGACGAAGAAGCAGGTTATCCGCCATAGCCTCTTGCTCCCAGAACGAGGTCCCAGTTTCTTGTAGTTGCGGCTAGCATCGATTCTTGGAAGTTCCTCCTTTGGTCCGTACTGGCACCAGCCGATAGGTGTCTTTCCATCGTACACTAATGAAGCATGGGACTGACCTTGCTGGACGAGCACCTCTTTCTCTCTCTTGTTCATACTTCCTCTCTCCGCTGTCGACAATTTTCCACGAACGGGGCGTGGCCTGTGATAGTACATGCACCAGCACTGACCCTGCTTCATCGCAAGCTTCTCGAAATCCGGCCAAGTAGATAACGACAGTTCTCTTACAATGAAATCTCGTTTCAACTTGCCCACGATCCGTCCAGTATCATTGAGCCTGCGAGGGAATTAACCTGTCCGATTGGCATCAAAGAGCAGGGCTGAAATAACCCAGTCAGCCTGCCTCAAGAACCCCCCGTACGGATAGCGATCGACAATAGCCAGTTTGAAAACGCAGCCAGGCGAGAGACACAAGCACATCCGCGCTAGGGGCTATATCGGAAGCTCAGCTCTCGGCATATCTGACGGGCTAATCACAAATCTCGCGTTTCTGAGCGGATTCACAGGTTTCGTCTCCGACATTCAACTGATCCGATTCGCGGGAATCGCCTCAATGCTCGCCGGAGCAATCTCCATGTCTTTCGCAGGATTCCTGGCCCAAAGATCCGAGTACGATCTGTACCATGCAGACGCCAAGAGAGAGGCTGGAGAGATAGAGCAGGAGCCTGAAGAAGAGAAGAGCGAGTTGAAGAATTTCTACGCGGCCAAGGGTCTCAGCCAGGACGAGGCCGAAAAGGTAGTCGAGAAGATATCTGCGAACAAGCAAAAATTCCTTGAAGACATTCTGATGCATGAATTGCACGTGCACGAGACGAGGCTGGAGAACCCGATCAAGATGGGTGGAGTGATTGGGTTATCGTATCTTGCGGGCGCGCTGATACCCTTGGCTCCATTCATACTTCTTCCAACTAGAAACAGCTCGATCATTGCCGCCGCTCTCGTCTCACCTCTCTTCTTGTTTGTAGTGGGAGTCTGGAAGGGAAGAATTGTAGGAAGAAGACTTTGGAGGAGCGGGCTCGAAACCTTGGTCATAGGCGTCGCCGCATCGGTCGTCCTGTACATTATCGGAACAGCCATCGGTTTCTTCTAACCGAACAAGGCTGACAACACATCAACAGACGAGTTAGATGCTATCTCTAGACGAGATTAACGGTGTTGTGGAATCTCTCGTTGCCCATTCATGTAATCTTGCAGAACATGCGGTATCTCGATCGTTCCATCACGCGTCTGGTTGTTCTCCATTATTGCCACAATAGCGCGTTCAGTAGCCACAAGTGTACTGTTCAAAGTGTGCACGTACTTGGTAGGAAGGCTGGGCTTCTCTCTGTACCGGACCTTTGACCTGACCGCTTGGTAAGACGTGCAGTTGCTGCACGAGGCCATCTCGCGATACTTTCCCTGCCCAGGCAGCCACGCCTCCAAATCGTACTTCTTCGCCGCGACCGTCCCAAGGTCCCCCGTGCACACATTGACGATCCTGTGCGGGATCTTCAAGCTTTGAAAGAACTCTTCCACGTTATGCAACAGTCCCTCGTGAAGCTTCCAAGAATCCTCAGGAGTTGAGAAGAGGAACATCTCAACCTTCTCGAACTGATGGACACGAAATATCCCCTTGGTATCCCTCCCGTGCGCTCCAGCCTCTTTCCGAAAGCAGGGACTGATCCCTGCATAGCGCAACGGCAGGCTCGGTTGACCGATAATATCGTCATTGTGAAGTGCTAGGAGAGCGTGTTCGGCGGTCGGAATTAGATAGAGGTCTTCTCCCTCGACTTTATAGATCACGTCTTCAAAGTCGCTGAGCGCAACCGCCCCGGCTATCACGTTTCGCCGGAGGAAGTATGGGGGCTGGTACAGTTGGAAGCCTTTCTTTGCAACAAAATCAAGCCCGTAGCGAATGAGCGCATAGTTTAGCCGAACAAGGTCCCCTTTCAGATAATAGAATCGTGCTCCTGCAACACGCCCGGCCTTCTCAATGTCGATGAGCCCGAGTTTGAGTCCTAGATCGATATGATCGAGGATCTTGAAATCGAATTTTGGAATCGTGCCCCATTTTCTGACCTCGACATTATCATCTTCATCCTTTCCAACCGGTACACTTTCGTGGGGAATGTTGGGAAGGTTGAGCAGAATATTCTCGATCTTCTCTCTTTCCTCACCGATTCTTGACTCAAGGCTGTCGACCTTCTCCGGGATCGCCTCAGCCTCCTTCATCAACGCCGTTGCGTCTTGCTTCTTCTTTCTCGCTTCCGCGATTGCCGCGGTGATCTCGTTTCTTTTTTTTCTCAGCTGATCAGTTTCTGCCTGGAGCCGCCGCCATTCAGCATCAAGTTTCAGCAGAAGGTCAACCTGACCGAGCTTGTCCGGCAGGCCTCTTTTTCGCAGGCTCTCCTTGACTATCTCGGGGGTGTCCCTCACGAGCTTGATGTCGAGCAAGACAGGTTCGCGCTTACGATTCTTCTTCGCGCTAAAAAAACAATGTTCCATCTAGTGTGCCAAGACTTTTCAAGGACTAAGCCCCCTCGCAGACTCCAGTCTTGGAGTTACACCAGCACGACGTAGTCTACTTCGGAGTTGTCAACCTCATCGACAACGGCTACGTCATGGGCGCGATAGACGTCTGGAAATGCCGGTCTTGCCCACAGACCTTCTGCGAAGACAAACGCTACGGAGTGATAGACCTCGCCCCCGAGGTCGGGCTTCCAAAGATAGAGCCTGGATCAAAATGGGCCGCCCTAATCTGTACAAGAAACAACGGGTCCAACTGGACACTGATCCAGACGAAGCCTGGTGCTACTATTCAACACTCGTGTACTCCTGACACGAAGCTCGAACTCAGAATTGGACCCGACTATTCGATAGAGATGGGTCCCGCCTCGGGCATAGGACAGCACAGAATCATTCTCGTGGAAAACTTCGTTAACGCGCCCGTTGATGTCATAACGGGAAAGAAACATCTTGGAACAACCAACGCGAACCAAGCGCTAGGAAAACCGTTCTCGTTCACACCACCGTTATCGGCAGCTGTAATACAACCATCGAGATACAACGTTCTCAATCTGACAAGCATCCTCTTCATCATCTCAGGAATCTGGCTGGGCCTGATCGCTTCGTTCAGCCTCGGTACGCCTGCTGTTTCCGGTGTATTTGCAATTCTCGCACTGGCTGCAATAGCATCAGGAATCCTATTGCGCAGGCCCAAACTCTGGCCCGCCACGCTAGGCCTTGCGGCAACTGCGACAGCGTTTGTTGCCCAGCTATTGGTTCAGTTTGGAGGGGGTCTCACGGTGAGCGCCATAACGTTAGACATACTCCTAGCAGCGTCTGTCGTCGCCGGCTGGCTATCATGGTCGCGAGTCCGGAGCCTCAGAGCGAAACAATGGCACCCACTGGACATGCCAGCCTACGGTTGACTTATCAGTGAGTTCTGAGAACCCTTTTCGAAAAGCTGAGGAAGCTCAGCTGCAGTACGAGATGGACATTTTCATCGACGAGATGGGTGAATCGAGCGGTGTCGGCGGCGGAGTCGCAAATTTCCTAACAGGTTACGCGATCTATAAAGGCGAAAAATTCCCGTTCGAGGCCGTCGCCTACGGACGAATAGGCGGCCAGAACGTCAGCCCAATACTACAACCTGAAGCAATCAAGAGACTTGAAGAACTCAATGTCGACCTGGAGCTTTTCACAGCCCGACTACAGAGAAAAATGGTTGAGGGAGAGATGACTCTGAACATTCCCGAGGGAGCCGCTCCCCCAGAATAGAATCCTACAAAGACAATCGAGCTAAGAATTGATCGGCACCAGAGTTTCGCCGAAATAGTATGCCTTCAGATTGCAGAACTCACACCAGGCGCCAACCCTGTTGTCGGTCCGGTCTGAAAAGTAGACGTTCAGCTGTGTGTGCCCACATCTTGGGCATGAGTTGTTGGTGACCTTCTCCAATAGTATTGCCGTGAATCTATCTTGCCAGCGTGGTATTATCCGGTAGATGGTGGTAAAAGTAAAACTGAGGATCGTCCCGACGACCTCTTCATCTAGACGCCGCGTCAAGTATTACCGTCGGAAAACCTGGCTTTGTCGAGAGGAGAATCGGCGGGCAGAGTTTCTTGCCTATTTAAGGCGGGTGTTACTCGGGAGTTTCGGGATTAGTTACAACCGGGGAATTATCCTAACACGCAGAGTCTTCTTATTGACGGTTAGGCGCATGAGCCAATGCATCGTAATCTGCCCCTCCTGCGGGAGAGAAATATTGAGCGATGACCAGGTCCGAAGAACCCCGCGGGGACGGATTGTATGCGAACAATGCGCCGAGGACACGTACCTGGACGTCCCATTGACTTGAGGAGAGAAAAAACATGGAGCCAATTATCTTCGAATTCCTCGGTGGACTACTTGCTGGCGCCATGGTAGGACTCATGGTGGTGTTGAGAATCAAGCACTCTGCGCCTAAGATGATGCCAGTGCTCGCCATTAAGAAGGCCAGATTATCTCCCGTGTTAGCCCATCATCGAAAAACTTCTCACACCAAGGGTCGGGGCACCGTCACCGTCGCCAAAACAAGAAAGAGGGCCAAAACGAAAACTCCGGACGCGCCAATCGCGTCGGGTCAGCTCCAGAGCGCGGCTGCTGCCATGGTATCTTTCGATTCCTGTCCATCTTGTGGGCTACAAGCGCCGGGATCACTTTTGGCTGAGCATTTCCAGGGAAGCCCCTCTCACAGAAATGGCCCTCCGAAAATTGTGCAAGCAGATCCTATCGAGATCCAGGCGGTAGAGGAGGCCGAGGAAGAGGATTCGAAGCAGTCGGTGAGAAATCTCTTGCAGATGCTTGTTCCCCCCAGAGCGTTCGGCCGTCGCCACGCTCACAGATCAGTAGGCCCAATTTCCTCGATTGTCAAAGACTTGGGCTCGCCGCATAGGCGACTCCCATAACAGCAGCACCACTCTTCCTAGAGAAGATATCGCCCAGATTGAGCGCTGTTCCCGAATCTGGAATGCTCGTCAAGATCTCGGTCCAAATTGTTCAGGGGAAGACCTAGATTTCCCGCATCACAAATCTTGTTCAAAGCCTGGATCGTGCCCTAAAGCACAATATTCGCCCATTATCCATACCAGACAGGAAATCTTCTCTAGAAAACAGGAGGTGGGGATAAGGGAGGAACATCTCGAGACGTGACAGTGGTTGAGTAGAACCGCCTGATCCTCGAAATCGCCTATTATCAGCCCTGATCTCGAATCTGTCGCATCACCTATATCTCTGACAGGAATCGTTCAGGGGATCACCGGATAACCCCAGCAAATCCCAGAGCTATCCAAGCATAGATCGCGCCCCAAATCGCCAGACTCGCCCATTATCTCTGCCAGCCGGAAATACTTCCAGAAAAAAGGGGGGTACTAGCGACGCGGTCTCAGGCCGCAAGAGCGGTCTGCCCAGACCCTTGTGAAAGAACCCTTGGAAGCCATGCGGAGCATTCAAATCTGGAAAGATCTCTGCGACTAGACATATTTCGACAAGAGGGATGAAGCATGGTCGAGTTTTCTAGTGGGGAATCTCCAGCGGCGTCAAGGTTGGTTCTGGCTTGGGGAAAGCGGTTTCGTGACGCAGATATGCAGACGGGTCCCTCAACCGTTTCTTCTCGCATAGTTTCTCGAGGAACTTTATCCCTTTCCCAATCGGATCGAGTGGTTTCATGTCCAGGTACCCTGCTTCAACCGCGCCTCTCAGTATCTCATCTCCCCTCGGGCTTCTAGTAATCACGGTGCTCCACCCAGGCGCGGACCCTATCGCACCCACTGCAATGTCAGCCAGCTCAGCAGAGTAGTCAACACAGACGTTGCATTCTTCCCGCGCTGCGGCGGCGACAGCCTCAACTGGTTCGTCGATGGCTAGCTTGTCGCCGGTGTACACTAGCAACCTGTTCCGTTTGATGTTGACTTTCGTAACGTTGTTGAGGTCTATTCCTCGCTTGCCCTGGACATAGTCGACCATCATCTTCTGATAATCAAACACCTTAGAGCAAAAGAGACCGATCGTGAAAACAAGATTTCTCACAAGTTTCGGTGCTGCTATCCAGTGAGTGCCCATGCGCCAATTTCCCTGAAGTTCGCACGGCAAGCCGACGAGAGCGATACGTTCCTCCTGGAAGTTGACAATCGACCGGTTGGGAATCGCCACCTCTGCCAGCCCCCCTACCTGGCCTCCTGGAGTGTATCTGGAACCAGCGTGGTTCAACAAATCCTCCTTTGTGCGCGCGATCTGTGGCTCTGGCCGCCAAGGCTTTCCTGAGGTGAGGCCGGAGTTGACGGCATAGTCGATTATCTTCCGATCAAGCGCGTATAGGAGAAGCGAGGTTACGGCACCACCGTCCTGGGCGCGCTTGACAACATCGGGGTCTTTCGATTTGACCGAGTATGATCCAACGTGGATTCCGAGAATCGCCTCTTCAGCATTTCTCGATCGTCCGAAGACCTGTTGCTCGATCTCCGCTAGGGGCAACTCGACCCTCGGGCAGCTGTAGTAGCAGACTTGGCAGGCAGCACAGGTGCCTCGCATAACTGGCTCTTCTTTTTCGCTGTGAAAGAGAATGTCGATCGGACAGGAAGCGATGCAAGCGCCACAGTACATGCAGAGGTTCTTGTTCACAACCTCCTGGATGAGATTGCCGAAAATCTTGAGCTTGATCGGCCGTGCCTTCCAGCCCTCACCCTCAACGGTGGATTTTAACGGCGTAGTCTGTGGAGCCAGTAATGGCGTCGCAGTTTTCGGGGCAGTTTGTCCTGACAATGTCTAATCCTTCTCCACAGGCACCTGCGACGCGCCTCCGACGGTGTCAACGCTGAAAACGTATTTGTCAGCTTTCTTTACCGGCTGCTTGGCTAGTCTCTCAGGACTCCATACAAGCCGATCCCGGGTATACTCAGCAATATCATACTCAACCGTCTCCTCTAATGCAAACTCTGGACAATAATCCGTACAATTGTGGGCTGTTACGTTTCCCGCCACATAAGACTCGTCTCCTTCAACCGACAGATTCACAACGGGTTCATCACGAACTTCAACTGAGGATATTTTCTCGATCGGTGCGTAGACAAAATCTGTGTCGATTTCGAAACGGGAAAACGTCTTGACCCTTTTGTCCTCAAATGTTATCTCCATTAGGTCCGCCATTGCTGGAACGAAACGGCCTCTAACGGTCACCACGTAGTTTGGTCTCTTATTAGCATGGTTGGCAAGTGCGATCTGGCCAACGATACCGATCCTAAGGAGGAGTTGTTGCAGCTGGAAGGCGAGTGTCCTAGAGATTGTTGTGTACTCGAAGAAAGTCGAACGATTGCCCTCTGTTGGGCTGTGAAGGTAGCCGTCACCTCTCCATGCACCACGTACGAGTTCTCGCTGCTTCTCGGTCGGTGCAAACATGACCCAATCCGGAAGTTTCTTGTTTTCCGCGCCATGGCCAAAACCCTCGAAGAACTGAAGGGCGACTACAGAGTGGAGAAGGACGTGGGTCGAATTGTGTATGGTTGATCTCTTGGTTTCCTTGCCAAAATATTTCTCGAGGAGTCGTGCTGAGTCGGCAATGTACTCTCTTTCATGTTCTCCGAATGAGAACCCGACAGTTCTCTTTGAAACGTAGCCTTCTGCAAGATAGTACCCGATCAGCCTAAAAAGATCGGGCTCCGTTCTCAGGCTCAGCCTAATTTTGAGGCGTTTTCCTGTGCTGGGTTGCCCGAGTATGACTTCCTTTTCGTAAACCTCTATATCCCGACTCTCCTTGGCGACCGGCATCGTCAGGTAGTCGCCCCGTTTCAGTTCAAGGGGTGTCTTCCAAACTGGAGCGCGTGGTCTCTTCTCAAGTCTTCCCTTCTTGGTGATGCTTCTGGAAGACACTAGAAGGGGATGATCCTGCGTCACCTTGAGAGGGAAAGGTGTTCCCAATGGTTTGATGCTGTAGAACTTTCCCGAGTAGTTTCGGGTGAGGACCTCGCGGACTCGGCGGTAACGCCCGGTGTGAGTCAAGACCCAGTCGCCAGGCCGTACCTGGCTTATCGGCGACACCGATGGATTCGTCGATACAAGTGTATCAGGTGCGACACAGAAATGGCAAAAACAACAGCGGCCATAGAAGTATTGCGGGTACCATCTCTGACCCCGTGGCACGATAGTGATACATTTCTCAGGACAGATCCAGGCGCATATCCCACAACCGGTACATCTATCGAGATGAAGCAGATGCCGTCCCCTGTACCCTTTCTCAACCGCGTACCTCTGTTGCGGAAATCTCAGCGTGTAGGGTCTGTGGAAGAGATGGCGAATCCCTGTAAAATATGCAATCAAAATATTGACAGCTGCTTTCGCTTCACCAATAATCGGTGCCATCGATCTTCTACCTGTCCGCCTCAACTGGCCAGTAGTCTATACTCCACCAAGCCGTAGGCATATCCGCCAAACGGCCTCCAAGAAGAACTGCAGGTATAGCAGCCATGTTTCGATAAGATCCTGTGATGTATCGCGCTCGATAGGGCTTGTCTCCTCCTTCCCCGATGAGATAGAAACTGCATTCTCCCCTAGCCGACTCGACTCGCCCATACGCAACGCCACGGGGCAGGACTATCGGGGCCTTTCTTCTGATCGGCCCTGCAGGAATCTTCTTGACGATCTGGCGTATGATTTTACAACTCTCCCGCATTTCGTCCATATGGACCATTGCCCGGCTAAAGGAATCGCCCTCGGGACGTGTTGAGACTTCGAAATCTAGCTCGGGATAAGCAGCATACGGCTCATCCTTTCGGAGGTCAGCATCAACGCCTGAGCCTCGGAGAGTTGGTCCAGTGCATCCGAGCTCAATTGCTCTTTCCTTTGAAAGTACTCCGACGCCCTTAGCACGGGACGTGAACAACGGGTTGTTGAAGAATATCCGGTCGTATTCTTTGAGACGTTTCTCAAAGTACTCGGTTCTCTTGACAGCTTCTTCAGCGAACCCTGGGGGCAGGTCACGGCGCACACCGCCTGGAACAAGATAGGAGTACGTGATTCTAGCCCCGGTAAGCTTCTCCGCGAGATCAATAAACAACTCTCTATCACCGAGAGGCCACATGAACATAGTAGTGTGCCCGAGGAATACACCGTAGATAGAGAGCCAGTAAAGATGGCTCATTATCCTGTTCATCTCGTTCAAGAGAGTTCTGAGATACTGTCCTCTTCTCGGAACCTCGACGCCCTGAATCTCTTCGATGGCCCTTACCCATGCATGGTTTAGGTTGGAGGCGTCGATGATCGAGGGTCTCTCGATAACAGGGATGCTTTTGATGATGTTCCTGAGTTCAATGATCTTCTCGATTCCCCTGTGAACATAGCCCGGGTCCGGTGCGACATTGACGATGATGTCCCCATCCACCTCGACGATTAACCGCATGTGTCCTGAACCGGAGTGCTGGGGACCGACACTCAGCGTGAGAGTTTGGGCTCCAGAGTCCGAGGTCTCCGTTGACTCTACGGTTGTCAGGGGAACAGGCTTAGGTGGTGCGGACATTGTCGCTTCAGTCCGTGGGGAATCGTATGTCTTTCCTGAGAGGTGGTGGTCCATCCCAGTTGTCGGTTAGAAACAGTTTCTCCAATCTCGGGTGTCCATCAAATGTTATTCCGAACATCTCGAAGCTTTCCCGTTCATAGTTCTCGACTCCAGGCCAGACTGAGACAAGAGATCCCACCTTCGGGGTGTTTCTGGGAACTGACTCTTTCAAATCGAGAACGAGATCTCGCATTTCCTTGATGCGTATTGATGAGATATGGTAGACTATCTCGAACCTGCTTTCTCGGTTGAAGTCAACAGCAGAAACCCCGTTTGGATGGTCGAAGCCGAGCTTGTCTCGGAGAAACACCGCGACATCCCTGATCTTCTCAGGTGCGACGGTCACTTCAAGCCTAGCGCGACGAATGATGTTAGTTTCCTTGATGTCGGTGGAAAAGTTTTCCTTCAGCTTCTGGATGAGATCATCTTCTCTTTCATGGGAGAGACTCATCCCTGTTCGTACACCTTTGACCTTCGAATCTTCTCTTGAAGCATAATAATCGCCTGCTCCAAAGCTTCTGGTCTCGGCGGACAACCCGGGACGTAGACATCAACCGGGACAAACTCGTGCGCACCATTCACTATGCTATAGGAATCATGGAATAGGCCGCCAGACATAGCGCAATCCCCCATAGCAATAATGTATCGAGGCAAAGCCATCTGGTCGTAGATCACCCGGAGCCTTTTCGCCATCTTCTTCGTAATGGTCCCTTCGATCACCATGAGGTCTGACTGCCGAAGAGAACCAATCGGCAAGACTCCGAACCGTTCAAGATCATGACGCGCCCCACTGGCCGCACCAAACTCGGCACTGCAGCAAGCAGTTGTGATGTTTACCGGCCAGAGAGAATACATTCGAGCCCAGTTGATCACATTTCGAATCGGCTCTGTGTCAACCACCTTCTTGACGAGATCACTTAGTTTTCCAACCCATATACTGAGCCCCTCTGCGAGCGTCGCAACGGGATCTTGCTCCTGGGCCGTTCTCTGAGTGGACAACTATCTCTCAACTACCAGCTTCTAGGCTGTTTTACCTATTTATCCGCATCTTCACGACTATAACGCGCTATGCGTTAATTTCTCGCGATTCGCCGTGTTAAACTCCCTGACTTGATTCTAATGGGGACCGAGATCAACTTTTGACCGAGCATTTGCACGCTGGCGGCTCTCTTCAATCTAGAACCCTCATTTTTGAGGCGCTTTCTTCCTGTAGGCAGCTGGATCGAACGGTCTTTCCTTTTCCTGCGCTGTTGGTTTGAAGCTCTCGGAGATCAGCAGTTGGAACCCTTCCAGGGCATTATCGATCACTCCCTTCAGTTCATCTCCCGCGGAGATGTCGTGTGTAACCGCCCCTCTCTGGTTGACGATCTTCGACTTTCTCAACACCTTTGCCATGTCTGCCTCTGCGAAGCCACAGAGCTTCATGAGACTGATCAAATATAGGGACGTTTTTCCGTCGAGCGATTCTTTGGAAGCACCGATCAGCTTAGCCAGCTCTGCGCGGTAGATGTTTCCTTGTTTCGAGATGGCCGCGTCGACGAGGTCCTCCAGAATCGGCACGGGCACCCTGACGAGGATAGCCATCTAGAACGCCTTGACTCGATTGAAATCTATGCATCCGGGAAGATAAGTTACGGGGTAGAAAAAAGGTCTGGTACTTTTCGCCTTCGTCATCTCTGTTTCTGAATGAGGAGCCAGTCAAAGCGTGTTAAGGAGTGAAGTTAATAGCCTCAACCAGCTCTCTCTACCCTGAGTCGAAGCGCTCAGGCGTTAGATAATGGCTAAGCTGGAAACATCGTGCATGCTGGAAAACTTTCGAAGATTCATGATAACCAGCACGTGCCGTTCCTTCATTCCAAACGAGTATGGAATGGACTTTTCGGTCTTCCCAGAACGAGCCCGTGAGCTTGGAACCATGTACGTTGAGGCCGAAGACAAAGTGACTTTGAGCAGGGTGAACGATATCAGCTTCGTCCGCGTCAGCTACGTTCTAGGCATAATCTACAACTCCAAAAGCGGACACACCCAACTGAAATGGAGACATGTTAGAGGCGACCAGGGAAGATTGAGCGGAGAGGCGAGCACCAACACGATGGTGAACCTCTACGAAGCCGGCGCGCTCGACAAATCCTTCATCAGAACAATCGCAGCCCAGATTCACTGAAGTGAAAACATGCGACGTCCATTCTCCAACTTGATCAGCGAGTCTTGACACTTCTCGATTCTAAGTCTCTGAACCCGCTCTAACTCTGCAATCCATAAACGACCAGTTTACCCTTGAGGCTCAATGTCGAGACAGTTACAACATCCTTTATCTCGACAACTGAATCCGTGGACACTCGAAAGAGTGGTTAGGCTGCCAAAGTCGTTTGAGACTGGAATTGACGCAGTAGACAAAGTCCTTCCAAAGGGCATACCCAGAAACAGCCTCACGATCCTCGCAGGAGATCTTGGCACTGGAAAATCAGTGCTGATGGAACAGCTCCTCTACAGCATGCTCAAGATAGAGAAGGAGCCGTGCATCTACATGAATTTTGAAGGGCCGCCGATAGCTCTTCAGCAGGATATGGAGTCCTTCGGCTGGGACATCGACCGGTACCTAGATTCTGGGCAACTCAGGTTTCTAGACTGTTTCTCTTTCAGGATGGAACCAACTGAGACTCCGAAATATTCTCACTTTGTCAAGGATCCTAAAGATCTTCACTCCGTCACAAGTGCACTATTCACAATGATGGAGGAGATGAAGATGACCGGAAGAGGCGCTGTATTCGTCGATTCCTTAACAGAGATGTTTACTCTAGTTCAGGAAGAGAGGCCGTTGGTCTTCCACATGCTTGACGGAGTCAAGTCTTGGCGGGCAAAGGGTCCCAAGGAACGCCTTGTTCCGTTCTTCTGCTCGCACCACACTCCTTTGCGAGCCTACGCTGATCTGGACGATCTATTGTTCTATGTCGTGGATGGAATAGTTGATGTGAGATTCAACCCAGGATTCGCTGATAGAGGCCTCCTAGTCAAACAGTTCAGGATCCGAAAGATGAAAGGCGCGCCCCATGAAACGTATTGGGTGACATTCCAAGTCACCCCCTCTGGGATTGTAGAGGTTCCGCTCCCAGTCCCTGTACTGACGTCGGACAAGCCTCGTACAGGCAAAAAGAAGTAGCGCTCACCGAACCTTAGCTTGGAAGGGCTTACAGTGCCCACTGCTCATCACCCTCCCGTTCACCATGAGACTGATCATTCGATTCCTACAAATCACGCCACTCCTCACAGCGGTGCTCCACGAATCAAGGTTCCGTACTCCAAGAACCCAGTTTATGTCGCTGAGGGCTACAGTCCGCCCGTAGTCGCCGGGCGCAATTTCGAGTACGAGACGACACCGCAAAACGCTGCCTACTGGCAGGCGCTTACCCTAACGTATAGACAGGCGATGAAGAAAGAAGCCGACACCCGCGGTATCGATCTCAGGCTCCTCCTCGATGAGCGACGCTCAGGAGCCTTCCATTGTGTTGGCTGTGGCAAGCCTATGGTCATGAGAGAGATGTTCAACAACGGCGACAGGGTCTATCAATGCTGGAACGGGGATTGCGTGAAAAGAATCATCCGATATCAGTATCAGGCCCATACAGGACGCGTTATCGAAGTCACTTAGACAGTTTTTTCTCGACGCTCTCGCCTAGAAGACCTCATAGTAGATTGGCTGGCAAAGAGGCCATTTCACTTAGGAGAGGCTTATACTGAGTTGTTAGATTGTTCTTTCCGAGCCGCTTTACCGCATTCGGGAAACGTGATGAGGTTCGATTTTCAGAAGGACCCTATGTTCGCCGGGTTTCCGATTCGGATATTTTTCCTTGCCAGTGTACTTCTTCGACATCTTGTCGATATGATCCTCAGCTTCGCGTCCCGTGACCTGTTCGATGACTCGTCCTCGAATCATTACGAGCTTGTACGGATTCCCTTGTTCTGTGATCGCCATGGCAACCTGTGGGTTCTTCTTGATGTTTCTATGCTTGACACGACCCACGGCCGTGTTAATGAGAATGTAGTGACCGTCAGTATCAACCCAAGTTGGAGTAACCTGAGGAGAACCATCAGCATTTACTGTGGCGAGGAAGATGAAATTCTTACCTTCGAGGATCTTTCGTGCATCATCATCGAGTTTCATAATGCTTGACGCTATGAATCCTGGCTGAGGGTGCTCCCTTTATCGGTTTCTTCGAGAGAACCACCGGTTCTCAGGTGAACACTTGGTTTGCCTGATACCTGACCGAACGAATTGACCGAGCCCGCTCGGTACCTTCGGCTCGGGTTCGAAGTTACGTGACGCTTTAGTCCCGTGCTGGTTCTGGTTCGACAGGTTCTGTTTCGCGGGGAGCAGTCAGGTGCCACAAGCAAAAGCGACTAGGTACGCTGTCCTCTTGTTTCTCTCAATCCTCGGCATCTACATGTACGTTGAAGTGTCGCCTCTAGCTTACGCGGCGGGGCCGACAACCTACACGCTGACACCCCTGCCATTTGTAACACAAGAAGGGTACACAATCACTCTGATTCTGAGTGTCTCCGGAGCACTTCCGAGCACACTTTATCAATTCAACTTTTCAGTTCGAGACCCATCGACAAAGGTCTGGGTGTCTCATGTCCAAAACTACACGACGTTTTCAACCCAAACTCAATTTGGGCTTGTCGTGCAATATCCCAGCCCCTCATTCATAGGTAATGGAAGAAGCTCCCTTGTCGGACAATACGTCGCCTGGGTAGACGAGATCAGGCCTCTAGTAGCATCCAACCCTGTCGCAGTAACACCGAACGGCTTCTACTTCATTCTGACAGATTTCACAGAATATCAAAGGACTCAAACCGTAGGGATCAGAGCCAGTGGATACAATGCTTCAGAGACCGCAACGATAATCATTCGAACCCAGACATCCTCAACAGTAGTTCTCAACGCTACGGCGACAGCCTCATCAGCAGGACTGATCATAGGTTCATGGAAAATTCCAAGAACTGCGGTCCTGGACAACTACCTAATCACGGTGACAGGCAAGAGTACCGCGAAAAATCCGGCCGATGCTCATTATTTCTTGGTGCACGCCGCTTCCATGTCAGTTCCCACATTCACTGCGAGCAAAGCTTCGTATCAGAGGACAGAGACGATGAAATTCTCGTTTACAGCGCGGTATCCAGACCTACAGTATGCTAACAGCGGGACAGCCTTAGTAACTCTGACGAGTCCCGGGGGAAACAGTGTATCACTCACAGCCGTCTATGACAGCGTCACCGCGACTTTCGACGCAATCTACAAGACATTCACTGACAATCAAACGGGTACATGGACGGCCTCACTAGGAACTAACGGGTTTGATGACGGGTTTGGAAACACTGGCCCGAGCGCCACACTCACCGCATCGCCGCAGCTTCAACCTGCGACTCTCGCTGTTACCATTATTTCGAAGTCTTACTTTGCAATAAGCGAGCAGATCAAGTTCAATGCCACGATCCAATACCCTGACTTCACTATCCTAACCAATCAAATAGGTCAAGCACACGCTTTCCTCCTCTTCTCAGGCGGTGGACACAATGATACAATATCACAGTTGGTATTTGATTCAACCCTCAACCTCTGGGTTGGAACTTATGCTCCAGGCATCGAGCCCGGAGGACTATGGTCGCTAACAGTTGCAGGAGCCGACTCCGCCTCCCCTGCAAACATGGGAAAGGCGACGAAGACTATCCAACTGCAAGACCGCATACCATTTTCGACTTTCACCTTTACAAGCGGAACGATCCTCACCTCTGTGCCGGTTAGCTTCGATGGAACTTCCAGCTACGACCTTGACGGAACAATCGTTGGCTACGCCTGGGATTTTGGAGACGGGTCAACAGGATCGGGAGCCACTCCTACTCACGGCTACTCGATCGCTGGCACGTACTCAGTGAAGCTCAATGTTACCGACAACAGTGGGTCTACACAAGTTTCTACACAGACGGTGACCATCACCGACAGGCCTCCTGTCGTCTCGCTGACACTATCCTCAACTACCGCTACGCCCGGACAAGCGGTGATCCTTACTATTTCGGCCTCAGATCCTGATGGGACGATAGCAAGCACGACTGTGAACTGGGGAGATGGAACAACTGATACGATTTCTGGCCCTCCGACAACAGACAGCCACACCTATTCCTTGGCAAGCGGAACCTCTTCGAAAACTTACACCATTTCCGTGACTGCCCACGACAATAGCGGGTCCACTTTTTCGGCTACGTCGAACCCAATTTCCGTGCAAACAGTTCAGCCGAGCAGTAACGTCTCGTTTCCGTTGTACTATTTCGGAATCCTTGCCGCTCTGATCGCCACGCTCTTGATCGGCGTTTTTCTCGCATTCAGGAGACACAAGGTGACACATGCGAGGTTGAAGATTGATCTTGAGGCCGTCAAGGCTGAAGCGGGACGGATCGAGAATCAGGAGTTCTTCCAGTCGGTGAAAGATCAGTTGAAGAAGGATAAAGAATGACAAAAGTAATCGCCGTTCACTCTTTCAAAGGAGGAACCGGGAAAACAACACTAACCGCAAACCTAGCAGCAACACTTGCAAAGAACCATAGAGTAGGGGTCATGGACCTTGACCTGTCAGGTCCAGGCTTGCACGTGCTGTTCGGATTGAAGAAGAGCGAGATCAAGGCAACGCTCACCGATATCTTTCTCGGAGACGCAACTCCAGCGGATGTTGTAATCGATCTCACGCAGAGGTTCAACCTCAAGAAAGGAGGATTGTTCTTCTGCCCGGCAAGCAACAAGGTCGAGGACATGCTTCGCCTGCTAAAATCAGGGCTCGAAGTCGAGATATTCCAAGACACAATCCAGAAGGTTGGTGAACAAAACAAGCTTGACTACATCATAGTCGACACTCACCCTGGAGTCGAGAATGATACCGTTCTTGCGATGGGCTGCTGCGACGCTCTCGTCCTTGTTTCCAGAGTAGACCAACAGGACCTATTTGGAACCGCAGTAATGGTCCTCTTAGCAGAAACATTCGAGAAACCCACATTTCTTACATTAAACATGGTCCCGCCTGGCGTCAGGATCAAAGACGCGATGAAAGTCGGCCTGGAACTGTCTCAGCTGTTTAGGTCCCACTTCCTACAAGCCTTCGAGTTTCAGTTGGACGTCATCAACAACCTAAGCAGATCCGTATTCGTCGTAGACAACCCCGACTCGCCCTTCGCCAAGAAGGTAACTGAAGCCGTAGATACCTTAGAGAGAGAATTGTCAGGAGCGACAAAGATTGCAAACTAGCCCCAAACGCTCAACAGGCTACGACCTACGAAGACTCGTAGGATCAGTGAACCAGCTCCGCTTCAACGACAACAGGGGAGAAGTGTCATTCTTCGGACAGAAAATGATCATTCTAAGGAGAGACGTTATCCGGATCATGAGAGAGGCGCTGGAGAGACTGGTCGGAGATCAGTCCGCGCCATTCCTATCATACCTCGCTAGCGGCATCGGAGTGCACGAAGGGAGCATTTTCAGAGAAAGCATAGGGTCCACAGGCGAACAGAGCAGACAAAGTCTAGAAAATCTTGTTCACTCAGCACTTGAGGACACAAACCTCGGACTTGGCAAGATCAGGATCAACGGGCTCGACTTCGACAAGAGCAGTGCGAACATAATCGTGAGCAACTGCTTTGAAGCCATGGAAAACGGGCCCTCGGAAGAGCCGAACTGCATCTTCACTAGCGGCTTTCTAGCCGGAATATTCGCCGAAGTTCTCGACAAGACTGTTCAGGCAAAAGAGGTACGCTGCATGTCGCTGGGAGCCCCCGAGTGCGAGTTCCAAATATCCCTCGTCGAAACAGGCGATGGACAAGAAGCTGAGAAGCCGAAAGTAGACTTGAAAGAGTTTGACGGAAAGGCTCCACCGAAAGGGGAAGTCAAACCAGGCACAGGGGGAGGCTCGACTGACTCGAAATCAGCAATGGGGTCCTCGAAAGGATCCTCGGAAGACCAGACCGAAGAATCAGACGATGCAAAGATTGATGCCGGGGTGGAGAAGGCGGCCAGAATCGCCAAACACAAACAGCACTTCTGGAACAAGTTCAAGAAGAGCTAGATCGATCTAGACAGTCCAATACCGAACCGTTCTGTTTGTATCTTACCTTCAGGCGCCGGGAGTGGGATTCGAACCCACGAGGGCGTGACGCCCAACGGCTGTCGTGTCCTGGCCCTTGTCACTTGAGATCTCGAGGCCGTCGCTTTAACCACTCAGCCATCCCGGCGTGGAGCGGCACTAGGATGCCAGTCTTAAACCACTTTCGAACTATAGGGGAACGGAAGCGCTGCGTGGAGAATGCCGATACTCGCCTAGGGAATACACTTGCCGGATCTGCAGTTTAGCAAAGCAGGGAAACTCGAGAAGTCTAAGTTCTGATTGTTACACCGAACTTGATAAACTCATTTTCCGGTGGAAATCGTCGCACTGGGATTTTGACCGAGCTGAGCAGGGTTGGGGGTTGAGAAGACTGGATCGTTTCGTTGCACGCGCTTCGGATAAAGATGGTCCGCGACCACCCGATCTTTGAGCTGGACCATTCTGTCTCTCAGAGAGTCTTGATAGGTGAAGTCCGCCCTGACCTGGTATTCCTGACATAACAATGTCATCGTCCGGTAGATGAGCACTCGAGCGCTTGCTCCGAGAGAGTCCATCAGGACTACAACAACATCGTCGAAGCGTGAAGAAATTTCCGGTTGCTCAATTCCTTTCTTCGCAAGAAGGTCATAGATGACATCGCGTACCGTCGGGCCCATGCCTTCCAGTGCATTTCGGAAGCATTCGTTTACTGTTTCATGGAATACCGTCGAGATCTGAGTACGCAAGTCAATGGCCTGGAAGATAGCGTGGCCGAGGTCGCGCGGATACGCATGTTGTAACAGTGAATTAGCCTCTCCGGGACTGTGAAGGCCTCCCGTTCAACAGGGATTTCGATTATTCCTCTTCGATAGGAAGTGGAACGGGAACGCTGTGTCACGTTCAATTTGCATTCAACGTTGGCAGGGCGTTCACTTACACTCGACTCTCCAACAAAATGTCTCGATCCTAATCGCTTAGGTTGTCTTGCTTGCTGTAAAGTCTGTGAAACAACGTTATCGGCCCAGTCCAAGGGTAAATGAGTTACTCGAGATCTTCCGGTGCATGGTCAATGATTCGATTAGGATCGGACTTGAGAAAGACGCATCGTCTCTGAAGCGACTCTCCTTCTTCACATACACGTCCCTCAAGCGGTACAGCAGCCCCTCCATCTATCGTCTCACCGCTATGTCCAAGGCCGCTGGTATCCTCGCTTCGAGAAAAAAGTCAACTAGGCGAGGTTATCCGACAAAGACACCTTACATGTCCAGGCGTGCTCTCATCTCCTGCTATGGATTCAAGATAGAAGATGGATATCTTAGAATTCCTCTCGGCGAGAAGAAGTTCGAACTTATCCCGCTAACTCCCCACGTCGTCCAGATCCTCTCCGACCCTTTGCTAAATGTTCGATCGTTTCCCCTTACCGAAACGAGTCTAGCTTTTTGTATGTCGAGGGAAGTAGAGGAAGTTGAGTGCAACAGAACGATTGGCGTGGATAGAAACCTGCGTAACCTAACCGTAGGCAATCAGGACCGAGTGGTACAATATGATCTTTCATACACAGTGAAGATCGCCGACACGACGAGAAGGATCATAAGTTCGTTCAGGCGTGACGATGACAGGATCAGAGAAAAACTTAGTCCAAAATATGGCCGGCGAAGACACAACCGCACCCAGCACATCCTCCACAACACAACGAAAGCTGTAGTGGTCGACGCCTTCAAGCGTAGAGAGGCTATTGTCCTTGAGAACATCGAGGGTATCCGACGTCTTTACCGTAGGGGTAGCGGCCTGGGTCCAAGATGGAGGCACCGGATGAACGGCTGGAGCTATGGTGAGGCTCAACGCCAGCTAGTATACAAGTCCCGGTGGGTAGGATTGCCAATTATTCGTCTGAGCAGAAGCGAGACTAGAGGTACGAGTGCCGTCTGTCCGAGATGCGGGGAGAGACTCCAATCGGACAAGAGACTGATCCGGAAACTCTGGTGCGGTAAATGTCGAGTAGTAATGGACCGGGACATGGTTGCAGCTATTAACTTGTCTCGGCGGGGACGGGTGAGGTCCGCACGTTCCCGGCCTCCCATCATCCTAGAGGCACAAGGCAGGGCAGTTGAAGCAGTGAAGGGGAACCCGACGCCTACGGTAATCCCCGGAGTCGATGCCCCGAAGTCAAGCCATGATTCAACCAGCGAGAAACTTGACAGAACCCATTCAACGGTTTTATATGTCGTTAACAGGGGCTCATGAGGAAGGATTCACCTTTGGCGGAAGGAAACGTTCGGAAGCTCATAGAGGATGCGAGTTTTCCAAACCAGTGGCCTACGAAGGAGCAGCATTCAGGACACAAGGTCCTCTACAAGAACGGAGTGAGCAAGGAATACGGGGTTCACGGGAGCAATGTGGGTGTGGACTTTGACATTTGCATCGCCGACGGTATCTGCATAACCGTATGTCCGGTCAACGTGTTCGACAGGATGGAGCTTCCAGGGGAACAGGAGAAGATGGACAAGGGCGTTACCAATGACAGTGGAAAGGCACCATTGGCGAACTGGAAAGCTGACCCGGCTCGGGAACAGGACTGTATCTTCTGCAGGGCATGCGAGATTCAGTGCCCGGTGCAGGCCATAAAGATCACCGAGCCTTAGACCTTCAAGCTCAGAGACTGCTTTCAACTTATTGTTCGCGCCAGTGGGAATTCCGCTAGACCTCGAACCTGCGCCGTAAGACTTTCAACACATACCCCTTTTCCTAAAGCGTCTCTTGTCTGGTAGTGAATACCGGCGGTCTGCTGTCATAATGATCCTTCGTGGTGTTTCTGTTAAGGATCAGGATGTTTTGGCTGATTGGTCCCCTGACCCGGCATGAAGGATCGTCTCCCGCATTTTCTAGCACCCCCCGGCTACTAGAGAAGAGTTCTCTTCCAAGGCTTCACGGGATGATTCGTAGTTGTTGTGAGAGGGGCAATAGGGAGTTGGGAAGCGTGGATAAGTACCAGTTGGGGACTCGTCTCAGCCTTGCAACGAGGATTCTTCTTCAGACCTGGCCGATCACGGCGGGTTTTGTGCTTGACGGCTTAGGAATTATCCCGGTTTTGACCGAACGAGAGAGCGGGGTTTGTTCGCCAACCTCCCAGAATCGGGATCAGGGCTGAAAAATGGGGATTCAGCTGACCCTTATCGGACTTCGCCCCCGAACGTGTGACGACGAATCAACCCTCTCTTAGGAGGACGGTATACTGGAGTTCGTGGCGGCTTGCCCTGCGCGATCAGCTCGCTACATTCCTTGCAGACAACCCAGAGGCATTCAGCCTTACAGTAACAGCAATTGATCGCCTGTCCCCGAACACGATCCCATGGATACACATCGTCCTTATGCCTATCGGCCTTTGCTTTGGATGTTTTAGACAATCTTCAAACCATGCGCTTCTTAGCTATGGATAATCGTGTCAGGATGTCGTCCGGATCGCTAGACCGACCGGCTTGGCCTTATGCCAAGAAAACACGCCGACGACCCATTGCATCAATCTCACCGATCGGTAAGATAGTCCATACTTCTTTTTGAGCAGACTGAACACATGCTCGGATTGCTCACGTCCTAACAGTCTAGCCTCCCCATCGACCCAGTCCCCTTTCAGTGACCCGCCAAAGGTGCAAGGGGCTACACGAACCTTCGGATTGTTTCTGATTCGCTTGATCTTACCATTCTTGGAATCAGATCTAACAAGTAGTTCTCCGTTTTCCTCGACGAACCAGACAGGTGTTCGGACGGCCACTCCGGTTTTCCGGTAGGTTTCGACGCAGATAGTCTTCTCATCCGTGAAGAGCGATAGCTTGTCCGCTGTAGTGGAAATCGGAGAAGATGACAATGTTGGGTGGTCGCCTTATGCGACGCCGATGGTGTTGCCGACACCAACCAAGATGATGCTGTCGCCCGGCTTGGACTTAGATCTGATCTCATTCTGGACTCGAGTGACTGCAGCGTCAACCCCAGTCTTGATCAAAGGCGTGATCCCAGATATTGCCTCCTTGGAAGACATTTTCACAACTACTGCTAGGAGAGGAATCTGGTTCTTCGATGCGCTGGCCTCGATGTGATATCGTTCTGTGCCAGGACCGCCAATCGCGGCACCAATCCCTTCCGCCACGTCTCCACTCGGCTCGCCTTCAAATTTTAAGGCTGCATCAACAGTGACGACAAGACTTATTGGCCCCGATTCCTGGACCAGTTTCTCGACAACAAGACCAGGCTTTCCGACATTCCCACCCGGACCTTTTGCACGGACGACCCAAACTCGCCGACCCTCAAAGTCGACATCGTAGACCATCGTGTCTTTGATCAGCTCGTTGCCTTGTCGTCCGGCCACAATCTGACTTACTACGAGTGGTCCGACTCCGTCGCCTATGGGCTCGGCTTTGGCGAAAGCGTCAATTGCCGCACCGTAGGCTTCAGCCTCTTCCATTATCATCGGAAGAGCCATCTGAAGCTGGGCAAGGGCTATTATTCCACCGGTCTTCTTTGCCAGTAGGTAAAAGTGGCGCACAAGCCGGAACATACCGTCCAAGCCGATCGAGATCTCAAGCTGGTTGCTAAGCGTGTTCACATCGGATTCTGTCGCATTCGGCGCGATGGCCTTGACTTCCATTTTCAAATGATCATCATAGGTGTCCAGAACGTGTTCGAGTTTTCCTACAATTCCAGAGGGATCGAGGCTTACCGGTGTTATCGTGAATGAATTGTTTAACCTGTCGAGTTTGGTTTCGACTGTCTTCTTGTCCATCTGGAATCGGGATATCGAGTCGACAAATTTCTGGCGCGCGGCAGTCTTACTCCTCTCGAGTTTTCCGAGGCTTCGCTTGACGCTAACAAGTTGCCACTGTACCTGAAGACGTTGTCCGTAGAAGAAGATGAGGAAGAATGAGGCGAAGTAGACGAGGTTGACTATCTGGCTGAGATCGATCAGGCTGGCCATGCTATTGCTCTACTCTTGCCTCGACGCGGACACTGCTATAGGTGATTCCTTCAATCTCAGTAAAGCTTTTCGTTTTGCGTTTAGCCGTATGAAGCCCACCTCAACCTCCTCCTTTATGGAAAGCTTCGATAGTGCCATCAGGATGTCCTTCATCTGCTTGACCGAATGAGATCCAATTTGGATTATCACGTCACCGACCCGCATTCCAGCCTCGTAAGCCGGTCCTCGCGAGTCCACTTCGACCACCAGGACCCCGGAGGCTGCTGGGAGGTCGTATCTTCGGGCGATTGCCTGGTTCATGTTGGCTCCGGAGATTCCGAGCCATGGTCGGACGACTCGTCCTTTTTCGAGGATCTGCCCTACGACCCATTTCATTGTGTTGACGGGGATTGCGAAGCCTACTCCTTGGGCGAATGGAATCATGGCTGTGTTCATTCCGATGACGTTTCCACCTATGTCGGCGAGTGGTCCGCCGCTATTTCCAGGGTTGATGGCAGTATCGGTTTGGATCAGACCTTCGAAGATGAAGTCTGTTCCGGGTAACGGGCGTCCTAGCGCGCTTACGACGCCCATAGAGACTGTTGGTCCACCTTGTAGCCCGAGGGTGTTGCCTATCGCGAGGGCGATTTGCCCAACCTTCAGGTGCTCCGAGTCGCCTAGGCTGGCTGCTGGAAGGTTGTCGGCGTCTAGTTTGATTACTGCAATGTCTGTGGAGGAGTCCGATCCGACGACTTCGCCTAGGAAGGTTCTACCATCTTTCAGGTGAACCTGTACCCTTGTTGCGCCGTCGATCACGTGGTTGTTGGTTATGACGTATCCTTTGCGGTCGATTATCAGTCCGGAGCCTTTTCCTTCGACCGGTACGAGACCGTAGCGGAAGTCTCGAGTTACTCGAACGCTGTCAATGCTGACCACGCTCTCGCTCAGGCGTTCGACTGCTTCGGTAACTTGGTTTTCAAGAGCGGATAGAGTTGTTGTCATGTTTAGAGTCCCCAACTGGTCTTCCCTACTGGCGTGATTCTCAGATACAGCTTCTCATCTTTCTCTTTTGTTTCAACAAGCCCCGTGACCTCTATCCCACGTGGGATTAGTCGGTTGGCTGACTCCAAGTCGTCAACGAGGAGTGTGATTTTCTCTTCGGCCAGGTCCTGGAATCGCGGGCTATATTGTAGGTTCCAGCCGCTCAGGTAGAGGTAGCGTCCGTCGAATTCATAGATCACGGGGACGATGTGAGGCTGGGAGTCCTCGCAGACGAACGCGATTCTTGCGAGGCTTCTCTCCATTAGGTATCGGTATTCTCTCTCGGTGAACCCTCTGACACCGTCTTTGTGTCGCATCATGTCTGAGCGATCTATGGGTCGGTCACGCTTATATACTTGGTAGTCCAGGCAAACTAAGTGGGTATTAGTTAGTTGAGTAAGTCAAGCGTGGTTAACCAAGACATAACAAAAGAGCAGACCGAAGAATGCAAGCTTCTACATTCTGCCTGGAACGATCTTACGAAAGTCTGGACCCTTCCAGTGATACATGCACTCGGCCTCAAGGAGCCGGCAAGATTCAACGAGCTGAAAAGAAGGATACAGGGCATAAGCGCCACCAGCCTAGCTGAGAGACTGAACGAGCTTGACCAGAGAAAGATCATCGAGCGAAAAGTCTACCCCGAAACTCCGCCAAGAGTTGAATATTCCCTTACCAAGAAAGGTATGGAATTGCGTGCTCTTCTCGGCGACCTCGCCGAATGGGTGAAAAGGTGGGACAAGCAGGACATTGCTGGCGCAGAAAGGATCAGAGAAGAAAAACTCCGCCCACTAGCCCGAGCTAAGTAACCGGAATCCCGATAAGCTAGGTCTTAGGAGCGTGTTGCTGTTTCCTCGAGCTCGGACCTCTATTCTCAGGTTTGTTGATTTGGAACCTTTACTCTCGGGGGAGTATCTGGATCTGCAGGTGACGCAATCGGAGCCATTGCCCGAGCGTTCTGAGCGGCTACTTGCATCTTGAACGAGCCCGTTACGAAAAGGCCCACAACAAGGGCACCTAAGCATACTGCCAGGCTCGCCCAGAAGACAGGGATGACAGACTGAACAAACGCGTTTCTAAGGACTTGGATGGTTGCAGTCGGGATATGGTAAGTCGCGAAGATCGCATTGTTCGGCTCGACTAAGATCCGACCTATGAAACTGGGGTTGCTCAACTGCAGTGGTATCTGCGCATTTGACTGGGTCAGCCGTGTTCCGAAGACGTTTGTCTGAAGGGTGCCGAGAATCGCAAGCCCTATCGTGCCGCCTAGGTTCCCCATGAACTGGGAGAGAGATGATGCGACGCCAATTCTCTTTCTATCTACGGAGAACTGGATTGCGATCAGAACGGTTGGAAAGGTTACGCCCACTCCGAAGCCCATTATTGCGGCCGCTGTCATCAACTGCGTGAGCGCCACGGTGGAGCTAAGGAATGTCATCAGGTACATTCCTATGGTCATTATTCCGAGGCCTCCGACCGTGATGTTTCGGTAGCCTATGCGCGTGCTCAACTGTCCTCCGAGAATTGCCCCCACAATCATAGGTATGAGGAGAGCATTCAGGACAAGGCTACCATCGCCAATGAGTCTACCCATCCCGGCTTGAACGAAGAGCGGGATGAAGGTCACAGCTCCGAAAAAAGCGACCCCTCTCAGAAAAGAGACGGCCGAAGCGGCGGAGACTGTCCGAGTCTTGAAGAGGTCTAGTGGAAGAACCGGGTCCTCGGACCTTCTCTCAACGAATATGAAAGCCACAAACAGTGCTCCGGCACCGAGAAATGTGGCGGTCTCCTCGACCGAGTACCAAGGAAATGTTGAACCTCCGCTTAGGAACCCGAAGCTGAGAAACCCGACCCAGCCTGTCAACAGAACTATTCCGAGCCAATCTATCACCGATTTCATTCCAATGTTTCTTGACTCACTCAACCCGAACAGAATTAGGAATACTGAAGCGATTCCGAGAGGCAGATTGACGTAGAATATCCACCTCCAGTTCAGCGTTTGTACAATGAAGGTGCCGGCTGAGGGTCCTACTACCGCTGCGATGCCAAAGACGGTTGCGAATACTCCTTGTACTCTTCCTCGGAGGCGGGGTGGAAATACGACACCGATTACAGCTAGAGCAACTGGAAAGAATGCTCCGCTTCCGATGCCCTGGATCGCCCTGAATACGATTAGTTGATTGATATTCTGGGCGGCGCCTGATAGGATCGAGCCCGTGATGAATATGACAAGTCCGAGAAGGAAGAATTTTTTCCTTCCATAGAGATCGGATAGCTTGCCGAAGATTGGCATTGAGACCGTTTGGGTGAGGATGTAGGCGCTGAAGACCCAGGCGTAGAGGCTTATTCCTCCTAGGTCTGAGATGATGGTTGGACCTGCTGTCGCAACTATTGTCTGGTCGATTGCTCCGAGCAGCATTCCGGTCATCAGTCCAGCAATTATCAAAATGACATTGCGTAACGGAGGCAGATCCCTAACTGGGGGACTCTCCAACATCGGTCCGCTCGAGGGGGCTGATGTGTCCATGCTGGCTACCACTCTTGACTCCATGTCTTACGCGTTACCGCAGCTGTAACCATTGTTTCGTCCTGCGTTTGATTTCAGGTCGATGATATATACCTAATAGTTCCAGCTGACTAAGTAGGTTGCCAGCGCCTTTACTTGGTCACAGAACTATAAGGGTGACTGAGTTGAATCCTACAATCCAAGTTCTTGTCTTGCGCGCATCGTTTTCATCAGATCTCCACGCGTGACGATCCCGGCGATTCTATCCTCATCCATCACGAGCAACCTTCCCACCGCATTCTTGGCCATTATGTGAAGGGCGTCAAGTGCTGATGTGTTCGGATTTACTATTATGGTTCGTTCGAACGGGACCATTGCCTGGCTAACTCTCTCAATCTCTCTCTTCTCGCGCGGAATCGATCGGACAGACGACATGGTGACGACCCCCAGCAACTTCCCGTTCGAGACGACAGGGTATCCTCCGTGGGGATGGACGAGGAAGTAGTCGGAGACGAGCTGTTGGACTGACGTGTCCGGTGCGACGGATAGAAGATCTCGCGTCATAATGTCTCCAACCCTGACTCCGGCTAGAGCCTCTGTCAGTCTGGTCTGTCTCAAACTTGTTTCTGCTCCTGACCGGATGAACCATCCTAGAAAGATGATCCATAATCCATTGACAAAGTCGCCGAAGATGACGTAGAACAGTCCGACCGCCATCATCACTAAAGAGATAGCCTCGCTTACTCGAGTAGCATTCGCCGTAGCGCCGACTAGGTTCTTGGACCTTTTCCAGAGACTTCCCCGAAGTACTCTGCCCCCGTCAAGGGGAAAAGCTGGGATTAAGTTGAACGCGCCGAGGACCCCGTTAAGGTATGCTGTGTACTTCAGGGTCGCAGTGACTGGGACTGGCGCACTCAAGAGGACGTTCAGATACCAAAGACCGCCTAGGATAATTGCGATCAGAAAACTTGTCAGCGGTCCCGCAGCTGCCATACGAACCTCTAAATCTGGATCCTTCGGCTCCTCACTCATTTCTGAGACTCCGCCGAAAAAGAACAATGTGATCCTCGCTATCGGGAGCCCGTTTTTCTTAGCGATGTAGGAATGCGAGAGCTCGTGGAGGAAGACTGAGACAAACAATACGACCGCCGAAACGATCCCGACAGCCCAGCGAGTCGCAAGATCTAAGTTCTGAGGCAGATAGCCATCTGCAACCGACCAAGCGATCAATAGAAGGACAAGCCAAAGAGTGTAATGGATTCTGACCGGAATTCCGATTACTCTACCGATGTTAAGCGACATTAGCTGGCCCTTTTGACTCAGCCAGCCTTTCTTAGGCTTGTCCTAGAGTCTCGTTTGCGATTCACATTGGCGAGAGGGAAAGCATCTCAAATTCTCACATAGGGTTCGTTTTCTGGACAATCCTGTCGCTCCCTTAGCGAGAACGAATCGCCGAGGAGAAGAAACTCAAGACATCGCTTGCCAAAGTGCTCTCGCCAAATTTCGCTGAGGCGAGTTCTCCCGCTTTCCCAACTATGTAAGCCGCTATTCTTGCCGCGTCTAGTGGGGCTCTGCCTCTTGCGAGATGTGCGCCTGCAACCCCTGCGAGCAAGTCGCCATATCCTCCTTTTGTCATGTATGGAGAACCTCTAGGGTCAATGTAGTTTTGCTCGCTATCCGAAACGATGTCGGGAGCCCCCTTTACGATCACAACTGCATTGTACTGATTTGCCAGAGCTCTGACGGCCATTTTTCTCGCGTCGGCGGTTGGCGGCCAGGGTTTTCCGGAGAGAACTTCGTATTCTCCTGCGTTTGGTGTCAAGAGTGTTTTCTTTCCTTTGATTGACCCGGCGTTGACGGCCAGGGCGTGTAGTGCTTCGGCGTCCAAAACCATCGGTGTCTTGCAACCTCGGATAATATCTAGTAATGCCCTGTGCGATTCGGCGGTCCTGGCAACCCCACAGCCTATGACGAGTGCGTCGGCGTTTTCGAGCAACTTGAGCGTGATGTTGGGATCTGGAAAGGGCGAATCGCAGGGCACCGTTATCAGATCAGGAGAATATGCTGCGACGATATCCGCGGCTCGTCTTGGCGCGACAACTATTGCAAGGTCCGCCCCGGCTCGCAAGGCTGCTAGGGAATTGAATGCTAGGCAACCAGCGTAGCGATCGCTCCCTCCGCAAACGACAACCTTGCCGAAGTCGCCCTTGCGAGTGTCGTTAGATCGAGACGGATAGAATTCCTTGAGATCGAGCACTCTGTTTGGGTCTCGAACGTTCAGGGTTGGCTCGGCTCGCTGCCTTCTTGGGGTGGAGGGCATTGGAAGAATCCGATGTGATAGGCGGTTGGAAGATAGGGTTTCCCTAGAGGCTTTAGGTTACTTGCTTGATTGTCTAGAATCTGGCGATTGCTCTCTCGGCTCTTGCCGGGAGACGGCGTCGGGACGGGCTGTCGCGGGGTTTTGTCATGAGCCTCTTTATTTTCAATCCTATGTTTTCGAAGACCTCCTCGATGGACCAGCCCTCTTCTCTGAACTCGACTTGGTCCTTGGGCATTCGTATCATTACGTGAACCTCGAAATGCCTCCTCGCTTTTCCTTTGGAGAAAGTCTTGACAGTGGCTCTCGCCTCCCAAATCTCGGGGTAGACGTGGCTGAGAGATTCTATTGATCTTTGGAATTTTGTTTCGGCCAGGGAGGACTCGACATCATTAATTTCGAGACCCACGATGTAAACGGGCAACGGAGTTGAGACTTTCGGTATTGGACTCAAGCGCGAGGTCTCACCTTACAACCAGAACGGGGCAATGAGCGTGAGTGACAACACCACTCGAGACGCTTCCAAGCAGCATCCTCTTGAAGCCTCCCATTCCTCGAGTCCCCATTACAATTAGGTCGATCTTTTCGCCGGACGCGTAGTCCGTAATTACTTGAACAATGGAGCCGATGGTTTCGCTAGTTTGAGGCTTCGCCTTGACGCCTTTTTTCTCGGCCATAGCGGCTATTCGTCTGACTACTTCCAAAGCGGCCTTTCTTGCATTCGCTTGGTAGGCCTGGATTGCCTCTCCAGAAGGAGCTGGAGCGGAGGGAAATACGGTCATGTACTCGGGGTAGTCTCGGAATACGTTTAGGACGAAGAATTGAGCGTCGAATTTCGCGGCTAAATCTACGGCGACTTCTGAGGCTCTCGACGAGCCTTCAGACCCGTCGACTGCAACTAATATTCTTTGGAAACGCAAGCCTGACTCATGTCTAGGACTCTGCTTTCCTATAGAACTCATTGCCAACGCTTTCTTCCCTGACCTGATACTCCCCATCAAGCTATTTAGATGCGCGTTAACACTCTGCAGCCCGAGCTCGAAAAATGGTTAGATGTCTCGAGTGCGGGACTGAACTGCCCGTGGGCGCGAAGTTCTGTTTGTCCTGTGGAGCCCAGGTTGGGCTCAAGAAAGACGTCTTCCAAGTCTCATCTGAAAAACTCCTCGAAAAATTCAAGGAACTAACTAGAGATGCAAGTGTGAAAAGGGTGATCATCAAGGATGATAAGGGAAAGGTAGTCCTGTCCATTCCTCTTACGTGGGGAGCAGCTGGTGCTGTCGCGACCTTGGCCTTAGCGCCTTGGCTTGCCGCAATTGGCGTCATCGCAGGAATCGCTACCAAGTGCACCATAGAGGTAGAAAGAATGGTCAGCTAGACAAACCGAACCAGAGATAATCAGGGCGGACGACTGACCAATTTGCCCGGCGAAAGGGGCTATCGACTATGGGGTGAATATGGCGTAGAGTAGGAAGCTGTTGAAAGCCAAGATAACTGCGACAGTAACTATCGCTAGGACGATCGTAGTTCTTCTATTGACGAACCCTGCCATGAACTTCTTCTTTGATGTATAGTAGACGAGCGGTATCATCGGAAGGGGAATCATTAGACTCAGAATCACCTGACTGTAAACAAGAAGGAGCAGCGGATCGAACCCAAGCAGTATCGCGAACGTGGTCGGAAACACATTGATGAATCTCGTAACTATCCGTCTTGCCCAAACATTCCAGTGTTTCCCAATTAGCCCCTCCATTATCACCTGTCCCGCTATTGTTCCAAGCGCGGACGATGAAAGCCCCGATGCAAGCAGCGTCAGAATGAAGATGATGGCGATCGTCGGCCCGAACATCTGACCGATTTCGCGGACAAAATCGGGGAACGTGACGTTGGCGTTCGGATAAAGCGGTATAGCGATAAGGACTATTCCCACGTTGACCACAGACGCAATAGCCAGAGCTAGGACAGTTTCCTTGAGATGAAACCTGTTCGTTCTCCTTATTTCCTCCGTTGAATATGGGTGATGATTGGATGCTTTCATAGAATCCGTGATTGAAGTGCCTAGGTTTCCCCCGTTATTCTTGCGTCCCAACAGATCCATTTTGTTCTTCGAAAGCCAAGAGTGGACAAACAGCGCGTGCGGCATCACTGTTGCGCCGATCATTCCAACCACGATCAAGAAGGCGGCGTTGCTGGACGCGAGCGGTACCACGGAATGATACCCGATTTGTGTCAAATCGGGTTTTACTACCGCCAAGTTGTAGAGGATGCCTATGACGAGGATGCTTATCAGCATCGCGAAGTATTGCTCGATTAGGCGGAATCTTCTCCCCATCATGCTGAGCAAGAGGATGACATCGAGCGCACCGAATACTGACGCGTAGAGAAGAGGGATACCGAAAAGCAGATTGAGACCGATTACAGTTCCTAGATACTCTGCCAAGTCGGTGGCTGCTGCCGCGGCCTCGGCCGCGAGCCAGTACGGGATGACGTATCTGCGCTTTACAAGCGATTTCCTGACTAGTTCAGGGAGCGAGTAGCCGGAGACGATTCCGAGTTTGCCGGAAAGGTACTGCAGGAGCATGGCCATGCCTCCTGCAAGCCAGGCGGCCCAGAGGAGATCGTACTTGAAGCCCGCCCCGGCTGCGATATCGGTGCCGTAGTTGCCTGGGTCCATGTACGCTATAGATACCATGAGTGCGGGTCCAAGCCATAGAACGAAACTACGCAGCGAAACTCCTGTTCTCGTTTGCTGGACGGGCGCTTCAACCAAGACCTGCTGTTGCGGCTTCGCGCTGCCCTTCCATGGAAACCGCATTGTAAGACTTCACCGGTTGAGTGGGATACTCGTACTAGTGAGATTTAGTGGATACTAATAAAGATAGGCGAACCTAAGATTTCCCCCGACACGCATCGCCCACTCCTTAAGTTGACCCCAATTTTTGAACCACGTTTCGACGGAAGCAGTCCACCGCGTGATCGTTGACGATCCCTATCGCTTGCATCCACGCATAGACGATAACAGGACCTACAAACTTGAATCCTAGCTTCTTCAATACTTTGGATATTTCCTCAGAGAGTGGAGTCTTAGTGGGTACGTGACCGATATTCTGAATTGGTTTTCCACCAGCGATCTCCCAGATGAAGGTCGAGAAATCGTTCCGTGCAGCTTGCATCGCAAGATAGGCGCGAGCGCCGCCGATTGTCGCCTCGATCTTAGCCTTAGATCGAACGATACCTGGATCTTTCAGGAGTCGTGCGACATCTCCTCTGCGAAAACGGGCCACCAGCTCCGGATCGAAGTTCTTGAACGCCTTTCGAAACGCTTCGCGTTTGCGAAGAATGATGGTCCATGAAAGACCTGCCTGGAAGCCCTCGAGCATCAGCGTCTCCCAGAGTTTGCGGCCGTCGTGCTCGGGGACGCCCCATTCCTCGTCGTGATAGGCAAGGAGCAACGGGTCGCCCTCTGCCCAGTGACAACGGCGTACGGCGCGTGATCGACGGGTGTTCAAGCATTCACCTTGTTGCGTTGCAGTTACAACGTGATTCTCTCTTTAGAGTGGCCAATTGATGTGAATTATGGTCCCGAATCTCGATAACTCCTTTGTCTCTATGCTTCGACTTCAGCTCAACCAACTTGGCAAAATCGAAAGTCTTGGGTTTCGAACTCGTCTTTGTCAACCTCGAGCCGTTGATCTGCGTGGTGCTATCAAGCGTCACTCTAGAGACTAAAAACTTCACAAATAGTCGCGTTAACCAAATTACCTGGAAAAATCCAGAAGAGAGACACAAAGAAGGTTCTTATCCACCGCCCAGCGTTTCGACTGCATGAGTAATCTGAAAACAGAACTCGAACACATCAAGCACCACATCAAGTACCCGGCTAACAAAACACAGGTCATCGCAGCCTGCAACAACATGTCGGACGTCCCGTCGATCGACAAGGACTTTGTCGCCAAGTCTCTCCCTGAGAGTAACTACAAGGGTCCAGAAGACGTCGTAAAGGCCCTCCTCAACAAAGTCTAAGCCTCCTCAAACTTCTCCTTTTTTCTGGGCTCCCAGCGCATACTGCGGCCGGCTCCCCCACGAACGTGGGTGATGATAAGACTGTAAAGGGGTTCCAGAGCAGAGACCTTCCACATATTAGGAGTCCCACAGGTGAGGGCCTGCTATGCGGTACTTATTTGAAAGGGCAGTTGACCTGACTCACGAGCTTCACAACGGGATGCCGATCTTTCCTGGAGATCCATCACCAAGCTTCGCCAGCTTCGCTACACTGGAGAAAGATGGGGTGAACCTGACCAAATTGACCCTAGGCTCACACACGGGCACCCATATCGACGCTCCCCGACACTTCATTCGCAACGGAGCTGGCGTGGATCAGATTCCTCCGAGCAAACTCGTCGGAGAAGCTTACGTGACAGACTTGTCCAAGAAGCCAATCGGCAGCGGAATCACAGCTCAGGACCTCCGCAAGTCCCTCGAAGGGAAAGTAGCCGAGGACGACATTGTGGCCATCTATACCGCGTGCAGTGAACGCTGGGACGACGAATCAATACGACGAAACTACACCTACCTTGCAGGAGATGCCGCTGAATATCTAGTCTCCAAAAAGGTCCGCGCGGTAGGCATAGATTTTCTGAGCGTGGAGAAATTTCATGCTGAAGCTCCAGTCGCGCATAAGACTCTTCTTGGCAACGGGATCTTCATCATCGAATCCCTGAGCCGCACGATCAAACAGTTCGTTGGAAAGAGAATCCTGATGATTTGCATGCCCATCAAGCTTCAGAACGGAGACGGGGCCCCGTCAAGGATAATTGGCGTGCCAATTTCAGAGGACTGAGCTCGGGACCCGACGCGGCTTGCGTGCGATCTGGTTGCTCTGGCCATAATTGATCGGTTATGAAAGAATATCTTCCCTAGGCTCCTCCCAGGGTTACCATCAAATCAGTAAGAAAGCCGGCGCACAACCCAACGAATATTCCTATCATGAGGATCTGATTGGTTGTCTGTTTTCTTCCCGAGTTGTACATCAACATTGAAACGTAGAGGATGGCACCGCCAGCAAGGCTCAAGAAGAGCACGTAAGTAAACACGGATGTCCACAAACTTCCCACCACCGTTCCTACAAACGTAGGACCCCCGCCAACCAGACCGGCAACGGCTAGGAAGCGCGCGGTGGGCCTCTTGATGAGTCCAGCTAGAGGACCCGCTATGCCGAAACCTTCCGTGGTGTTGTGAGCACCAAAGCCAACAATGAGCAGCAGGGCTAGCCCGACTGATCCCGCAGCGTAGGATTGGCCGACTGCTAGGCCTTCGCTGAAGTTGTGAGCTCCTATGCCGATCGCTATCATCATTGCAAGCCTGTAGGGGTGATGTTCCTGTAGAATCTGGATCTGTTGGGCCTGCTCAGCGGCGCTTAGCCGAGCAGTTTCGGGTCCGTTCTGCAAACGTGCCTTTACAATAGGAGGGGCTTTTGCCATGTATTTCGCCTCGTAGGCGACGAGGCCCAACAGTCCTAGCGCGAGTCCTCCGAAGACAGCAAGGAGATCCATGATGGCATCAGCACGGGACCAGGTTACCGCAACAGGGCTTGATGCTACGCATGTTGCACCACTTCCTGTAAAGGCGCTAGATGCAACGCATGACGCGGTGTTCCATGCGTGGCTAAACACGTCAATTACGAGGAATAGCAGGATTCCGATTGATAGGGCGTTGAGGAAACCTTTCTTGCGCGGGCTCACATTTTGGAGGATCGCCAAGGGCAGGCCGAGAAAGATCGTGAAGCCGGCAATGGCGCCTAACAGCAAAAGCTGTACGTAGTCAATCAATCCTTGGCACGGGATACCGGACGATTGACCCCCATGTTATAACTTATGTCATAATTGACCTCGAGACGTTCAGTTCAAATTTTGCCCGCGCTATAGGCATCCAGCTCTTGCGTTCTCTTCCTACCCAAATTCAGCAATCCGTTTCCAGGAGGGATTTCTCCGTTCTATCAGAAAGTCCAGGGAGTATTTGCTGGGACCGGAAATGGTGTTTATGATGATAAGCGAAAGGAATAGGAAACTGTAGATCACTCCTGTCCCGACATCAGTGGATGCGGGGCCGTACGGTCCTCCAAAGCCTTCAGGAATGGCCCATATCAATAGGCTGAGAACCATACCGCTGAAGTAGGTAATTTTTCGCATGAAACCTAAGACTAATGCCGCACCGAGAGCCAGCTCCAACGTCCCAATACTGTAGACGAACGGTGCAGCATTGGCTGATGTGACGGTGGCCCAAAAGTTGAACCAGGGCTGAAGCCATGATGGTTGGCCCTCTGATTTGATCAGAGCCGGGAAGGAGTCGACCAGTCCCGGCGAGAACTTGAGGTAGCCGTCGATCAGCCAGACTACTCCCAGAATAATTCTCATGAACGACTTCAGCCAACTAACATTCCTAGCGACCCAGTTTCCGCGCCCTGCCACGGACTGCAGCCGAGCATTAGCTTCGGTGTGCGAACTCTCTCCTGACACGTTGCCCGCTCCACACCATGACAAGGGCACCATGCTTGTTATTTCTGCTTGTTGAATAGAGAGACTGTTCCCTTGGAACTGTATGTTTCCGAATGATCCGGTGAAGTCTCAATTCACCGCGAGTCCAAGTGCTCAGTAACATAGAGCGCTTGTTCGGAAGAAAGATGAGAAGGTTGACATATGACGTACGTATCATATGTTTGTTGAATCTCAAAAGCTCAGCTGCTGCTCTGAGTCGGTTATAGAAGAGAACGACGCCAAAGAAAGCGCGAGACTCTCGAGAGTTAGGCCGAGAATTTCCAATGAACAATTCTGACAATAGGCCTGCGACTATTGGCTCTCGCCAACCCAGACTCTATACAAGTTGCATTGGAAGAAAGGAAACAAGGAATACGTTTGCTGCGGAGCTGACATCTTGCTCAACGGACTGGAGGAGGATTTGGAAGGAGAGGCACAGTGTCCCGTATGCCAGAGCCGCACGCACCTCGTGATCGTTAACGGCAAGATTGACGGATTGGACTTTCGAGATGCCATCATTCACGTTGCTGAAATGCCCACAAAGTCAGCAGGATCTGGATAGAATGTGAATCGACGCATATCTTCGATAGGGAAGTTTGTTTCCAGAAATGGATCGCAGGGAATTCACGTAAGAAGGGATTAGTCGAGTCAGTCGAGGACTATCACAACCGCCGCACGGCGAGAAGGTCAAACAGGCGAGAAGTGCCACAGTACGTGGCAAAGCTTACTCGTTAGAGCTCCCGAACGTCAATCTTTGTAATATTCCTACCCGCGAAGCCCCTCTTTCCCGGGCACTGCTCCCGGAACTATTTTTTCCCGTTAACTCTTCTTTTTTCATAACTTTCTTTTTCTGTTAACTAAATCGTGACCCCGCTGGGGCCCATTTTTTCCCGCGCCGCGCCCTTCGTGAAGCATCGAAAATCCCACGTTCACCCGGCCATACTCAGTCCTTCTTCCTTTCGTGGCCTGAAGATCCTCCCATAGGGCTAACTAAATACCAGAGCCAGCCTGGCATAGGATGAGCTTACCCTTGCAGGAGACCCTTAGCCCTGAACTAGTCAAGCTCGCCGCCAAGTCCGCAAGGGACGAACACACAGATGGCGCCGTCTACCAGATGCTCAGCCGGCACGAGAAGAACCAGTCCTTCAAGAAAGCCCTAGAGGATCTTGCCCGCGGCGAGCAATCACACTACGAGTTCTGGAAAGCATACGCGCCCGAAACCGCTGTTAAGGTGAACCGGCTCAAGGTCTACTTCACCCTCCTCCTCCGCCTCACCCTCGGCCTTACCTTCACCATGAAATTCCTCGAGAGACACGAAGACGCCCTCCACGAACGCTATCGAGAGATGATGAAGAGCATCCCCCTAGCAGACAAGGCACGGTTCGAGGCGATGATGGAAGAGGAAGAACACCAAGAGTCATACCTGATGGGCGAAGTCCATGAAGGACGCGTCAAGTACATGAGCTTCATCGTCCTCGGCCTCGCAGACGCGGTCGTCGAGATATCCGGAATCCACGCCGGCTCGCTCGGAATATACGCGAAAACAGGTCTCGCAGGGCTCGCAGGCGTTGTCGCGGGAATGGCCGCATCTATTGCAATGGCATCAGCCGCCTACGCCCAGGCCAAACAGGGCTTCGAAGGATCAGCGAAATGGAGTGCGATCTACACGGGCGTATCTTACATGTTCACCGCGGTATTCCTCGCCTTACCATACTTCCTCACCGGCTCAATGGTCACAGCCCTCGGAGTCTCGCTAGTCATAGGAGTAGCCCTGGTTGCAGCGATGACCTACTATGACACAGTCATTTCAGCGAGGAAATTCAAGAGACAATTCGCGGAGATCGCAGGAATCATACTCGCCGCCTCCTTCGCCCTCTACATAGCAGGAACCCTCATCAGACAACTGCTCGGAATCGTAATCGGATAGATGCGACTACGAGGCAACCAGCTTCAAGCGCTCTAGAAGCATCCTGCCCTTTCCCCATGTCCCCAAAGACCCTTTTTCGGCCTCTCTCTCTGTGAACCTACGAGACCCGTCCGGCATAGCCTTCCCGCCTATCACAAGCACTGGAACCAGATCATCGCTATGCCCCCTAACCTCCACAGGCGTAGAATGATCACAAGTGACTGCCATAACAAGATCTTTCAACCGAAACGATTTCGACAGGACGGAGAAGAAGCCCTTGTCAATCTCCTCAATTCTCTCCTTCTTCAGATCGAATAATCCATCGTGCCCTGGCTCGTCAGGACCCTTCAAGTGAACATAGACAAAACCAAATCTGCCGAGAGAATCCAGCACAAGCTTTGCCCTGCTTCGATAATCGTCCAATCCTGTCCCAGGCGTCAATTCCCTGACATCCATTCTGAGCAGCCGTCCTATGCCTAGCTCAGCCGGGAGATCCGCGATCATCAGAGGGTGCAAGCCCGACCTCGCCTGAAATCCCTCGACTTGCGGCTTCGAGGTCCCCGCATCCCGCATCAATACAAAATTCGCCGAGACCGTACCCTTTCTCCGCCTTGCCTCGTTCACAGGATGATTATCCAAAATCTTTCTAGCTTTGAAGCCGAACTCGTTGACCAAGGCCGCGGTTACGATGGCTTCGTCAGATCCGTCCAGCGGCTCGCACATTGGAATATCAAACTCCTTCGCACCAGGCTGGGCCAAACTTATGTTGCCCTTGCGAAGGTATGCCGGATCAAAGTTGGAAATGTTAGAAGAGAACCGATGTCCATCCGCTCGGAAGACAGCCACTGCCCTGTGACCTACAGTCGATTTGAAAACAAACCGAACACCCGACTTGAGACGTAGTTCCTTGTTCAGTGCAGCGCCGAGCTGTTGAGCCTCGGGGGTCGAGAGGTTCCTGCCCGCTCTCCTGTCGACAAGCTTGTCTCCTTTGACAGTGGCAAAGCCCGCCCGCAACGCAAGATCACCATCATGAAACTCGACATTAGCACCAAGAGCTTCGACCACGCCCCGGGACAGATGAGTCTCAAGCGGATCATATCCAAGGAGGGAGAAAACGCCGGCGTCACTCTCAGGAGCGATACCCTCTCCAACGGTATACATCCGTCCCGTACTACCTCGCGAGGTCAAAGCGTCCAGGTTTGGCGTAGAAGCCTCTTCCAAAGGCGACCCTATGGCACCAATCCTACCACTCGCGCCATCAAGCACTACCACAACAATTGGGAGCATTATGCAGGATCCTGGAGTTTGAAGTTAGGAATTGGTAGAAAAAGAGTGCATTAGCTCTTCGTCGGATTGCCGGGTTGGTGAGTCTCGTCGTGATCATACTGGTTGCCCGTACTGGTTGTTCGTCAGCCTCTCTGACCTATTCGGATCGAAAAACGCAATCGGTTCTTTGGAAGGAAGTTCGTGCTGGCTGTGAAGGCGATCGTACAGAAGCATCATGCCTCGCCGAATCTCCTGGATCTTCCGGACGAGTTTAGACGCATGGTGAACGTCTGCATAGCCGTCGGAATGGAAGAGAATATTTCCAGTTTCAAGACTCTATCGTTGAAATCCTATCATCGTCTCAGCCCCAAGGTACTTAGCTACTATAGGCTCTGCGCGATAAGTGCTGCCACTGGTATGCTCCGCAACCATCGAAAAGCCAAGAAAAGGAACGCCCGAGCGAAGATTCCATGCGCTAAGAAACTAATGCTGAACACTTGTTATGGGTTTAGAATCCAGAATGGTCTTCTCAGACTTCCAGTAAGACCGCGACAGTACATTCACGTCAAACTAAACCGTCATACCCTCCAGGTTCTCTCAGGGCTCAACCCCCGATCAATCACTCTAACCCCAGACTCGCTAAGCATAATCTACTCGAGAGAGACAGTCGAGATCAAGTCGGAGGGATACCTTGGGGTAGACCGTAACCTAAACAATGTGACAATCGCGTCAACAAACGGGACGGTCAAAACATTCGACGTATCAAAGGCGACCGTGATCAAATCTACCTACCGATTCGCCCAGAGCCAATTCAAGAGAACGGACTTCCGAATAAGAACACGAATTCAAGGCAAGTACGGAGAAAAGCAACGAAACCGTGTCCAACCAATACTTCACAACGTGTCCAAGAGAATAGTCGAAGAGGCCAAAACCAACCGATACGGAATAGTCATGGAAAGGCTGACTGGATTAAGGCGACTCTATCGTAAGGGTAACGGACAATCCCGAAACTATCGAGCTAGGATGAACAGCTGGAGCTATGGAGAGTTGCAGCGACAGATAGGGTACAAGGCGCGATGGGAAGGAGTCAGAGTAGAGTACGTTCCTCCTAGGAACACTTCCAAACGGTGCTCAATATGCGGGTACAAGACCCTAGAGAGCACCAAACGACGACTATGGTGTCCCAAGTGCGGCACCATCCTAGACAGGGACGAGAACGCGGCTAGAAACATAGCCGCGGGAGGGCTGAGGTTCAGCCCCAACGGGCCTCCAGGTGAAGCAATGGTAGAGGAACGAGAACCGGAGAACGCGACCCTAATCCTCAAAGTCGATGGAGGCAAGTTAAGTCAACAACCCACGACCAAAGGAATCAATCCGACAAAGACTTAACAGAACCAAAGAACAAGCATCGTGTCCATTTCCAAGCTGAGCAACCCTGTCCAACAGCGCGCCTGGTCGCACATTCCATCTCAAACGGACCGTCCTCACCTCTCAGCTCAAAGAGCACTTGGACAAGGAAGTCGTCCTAGCCGGCTGGGTTCACGATGTTAGAGTCCTTGGAGGAATATCCTTCATACTCCTCCGCGACATGAGCGGAATCGTCCAAGTGACCGCTCCCAAGGCAAAGGTCACCCCCGAGATCGTCAAGGAAATCGGCACACTTCACCAGGAAGATGTGATCCTTGTCAAAGGCAAGGTTGTGTCGAGCAAGATCGCCAAGAAAGGTATCGAAGTCATTCCGGAACGTCTCGAAGTGGTGAACCGAGCCGAGACACCTCTACCCCTCGATCCGAGGGGGGTGCAGAACACTCTTCTGGAGACCAGGCTCAACTGGAGATTCCTAGACTTTCGCAGCGAAGAATCAAACGCGATCTTCAAGATCCAGTCCAAGATCCTGCAGAGCTTCCGAGAATTCTTCATCACGCGACACTATGTGGAGATACAACCACCGGTAATCATCGCCTCGGCAAGCGAGGGCGGAGCAGAACTCTTCTCGCTCAAATATTTCGAGAAGGACGCCTATCTAGCCCAATCACCTCAGCTCTACAAGCAGATGTGCGCGATATCCTTCGAGAAGGTATTCACTGTTCTACCGGTATTCAGGGCGGAAAAGTTCGAACAGCCCACCCATCTCAACGAAGTCCGACAGATGGACATCGAACAGGCATTCTCAACAGATGAGGAAGTCATGAAAGTCCTCGAGGAATTTCTCGCAGAATGCATCAAGAAGATTACCGTGTCATGCAATGAGGAGCTGGAGAAGATCAGCCAGAAACTCGAACCCCTGCACTTGCCCCTAAACCGAGTACAATACAGAGACGCCATCGAACTCTTGCGGAAGAATGGTGAAGAGATCCAAGTTGGAAATGACTTCTCAAAGACCCAGGAAAAGAAACTCTCGCAACTTCTGAAGGAAGAAGCATTCTTCATTGTTGGCTGGCCTTCGGAGCAAAAGGCGTTTTATGCGATGCCTGACAAGGATGGTAAGACCTCCCGAGCCTTTGACCTGATCTATCGAGGATTGGAGATAGCGTCTGGAACGCAGCGCATACACGTGCCAGCTCTCCTGATTCAGCAGCTCAAGTCCAAGGGGCTGAATCCGGAGAACTTCAAGTTCTACATCGACTCTTTCAGATACGGTGCCCCACCGCACGCAGGCTGGTCGATTGGACTAGAAAGATTGACTATGAAGATGACCAGCAGGGAGAACATTAGAGAAACAACCATGTTTCCAAGAGACAGAAATCGACTGAGCCCTTAACACTCATTCCCATCATGTCGCTAATCAGGTAACGCGGCCCCTATCTAACTCAAGTGAACAGACAATTGATTACTGAGTTAGATGGATGCTCTGTCGACTCTCGGCGTTCTGACATTCATCGCCCTAGTAGCTGTCGGTGCAGTCCCGCTCTACATTTCCCTCCGGGTGAAGACCCAATCTCTTAGAGTTCTTTCCGTACTACTAGGAGCGTTCGCTATCACTCACGGGCTCTATCACCTCGCTTCCATTTACTCCCCGGAGATTCTGTCTGAAGTGGTGTTAGAACCGATCTCAGTGGTGTTCCTTCTTGCATTCGGATTGTACTATTCTAAGAAGGGGGTCCCCTAGCATGGCTGACGATCCTATTGTCTTTGCCGCTGAACTATTCACATCCATAGGCGTAACTCTTGCCGCAATAATCTTCGCAAGATTAGCGTTCAAATCAAAAAGTCTTGGAAGCTTCCAGTTCCAGCTCTCGATCTTCGTCCTCATCTGGGTCGCAGCCGAACTTCCCCACATAGCCAGCACTCTAGGGATCATCGATGACACATCGTATCAAACCCTTGGCCTCGCATTTCACTTCATCTCAATGGCTGCGTTCGCACTATTCGTTGGAGCAAGATCGTTCCAGTTCTTAGGCGCCCATCCAAAACCTCAGCCCAGCCCTCCACACTTTCCACAAACTTCCCTATCGCCCACAAAACATCCAGGAGCCCCAGAAAAGTGACCCTGAACAACTTCGACGAGTTAGTAGCCACCTCAGCCGAAGAGGCCGTATCAAAGATGCTCGGGCACGAAGTGTGGAAGGCAGTTGCCTTCTATTTTGACATGGGAAAACTTGCTAGCCAGCCAGAATCCTTCTGCTCAGTCTTATCCAAATTGTTTGGAGCGTCTTCTAGAGTGCTTCAAACGATAATCGTAGATAGGATCAATGCAAAGGTCGGCATCACCACTGAGACCCGAAAGGATCGAGACTTCAAGGACTGGATCCAGATTGCTAGATATAAGTTTCAATCGTTGTCTGGCCTAACGATTCAGAAATAGCAAATTCGTGCCCCATTGTGGGTAAGGCCCGTTTGAGCGACCTTCTATTTCTACGATTGGACACAGAGTATCAGTCCCTCACATGATCCGACTAGATTGCGCAACTAGTCCATTAAGATGTGAAGGGGATCATACTCTCTCTTCAATCGTCGGTTTGTTGGAGCGTCTGGGTGCCTCGGGGTCCTCGAAGGCACCCGATTTGACTTCAGCCGAGTTTCTTTCGAGCGCTCTCTTGGTTTCCGCTCTGTCGTTGAGCAGGTAGTATGTCGCCTTACGGGTCCTGAGGTTTATCCGGGTTATTCCATTCGTTACTAGTCGGATAAGCCGTGTGGGATGCAGTTCGACATCGTTCCACCTCCAGCCCAAATACTTCGGCGAGTGAAGTCCACTCTCTTCATGCGCAACTGCGAGTTGGAGAACTCTGCGGTAGATCGGGAAGGAATCTAGGAGAACTAATAGTCGAGACGGAGTAGCTGCACTGCGTCCTTCGCGGCCACGCCGCGCTCTGAAGGACGCAGACCTTGGCAAACTATGCAATCATGATACATTTGGCGATTAAAAATGAGATCGTTGCAAATACAAGTTGTTGCACGCAAACCGCGCGCCCAGATTCTTCCCGGGATAAGATTATCCGTCACTCGATAATTTGAGGAATTTGTTGTCTTCTGACCGCGTCGGAGTTGGGTTCGGTGAATCTCTCCTTAATCTCGTTTGGCCCGTATTCAACCTCAAGTTCGACTCCAAGTAAGTCTTTGAATGCTGACCTAATGACCTCAGCGTAGAAAACAGACCATTTTTGTCCCCTATTGTGAAGAATCTTGATAGTGTGCTCCGAGCCCCGTTTCTGGTGTTCGAAAGAGAGGAAGCTCTTGTATTTCTTCGCAAACATTTCGTAGGCGTTGATGACGGTATCGGAGTTGATTTCCTTGAAGATGTCCCATACGAACTTCCTCGAGAAATTTGCAGCCGTCCATCTTCCCAGTTCGGCCACCCTCTCCGTAGGTACGTGTTCCATGATCTTGATCAAGAACGCGCTAGGCACCTCTTCCATTTCAAGGCCTTCGACTAGTGCATCGGCAGCTGCTTGTCGAAGCGCGTCTACAACAAACTCGTTCATGCTGACATTCTTATGGTGAGCAAGCTCGTGTACGGTCTTGAGAAGATCCTCATCTAGCCGGAAAGTCCGGTTTACTGATTTCATCTTCCTCTAGAATTTCCGCGTGAGTATATCAATTGGAGGTTCCAGAACTAGTCATCTTCGGCGATAGATCGAAGGTTATCGAGTAATCCGTAGAGTAGAATGGAATGTGTGACTCGATGCCGCTCCAGCGTCGCTGACCCTTCTGATTTTTGTAGTCTAGAAGAGGAATTGTTTATGTCATTAACACGTTTCGCGCGAGCCTAGGCGAATGTTTCGACTCTCTCCGCCAACGCACGAAATCGGGCAGCTATCGGATCCTTGGGGGTCTTGAGTGTTAGGATGGTTCTGCTGAGCGAGCCTATGATCTCTTCGGAGAATGGCACCCATCCGGCCATATCTACGGCAAAATGCGAGCTTAGCGTTCTGGCGAACTTGGCAACCTCAGCCTCCCGCACACGTGGCGGTATCAGATTGAGTATCAAATGAACGGGTTTTTCAAACGTAGTTGACACCTCAATCATCACACCAGTCCCAAAGATATCCTGCTGGTCTATTCTTGAAACTAGTAGCTGGTGGTCGCAGACCCCCAGTGCTAGTAAGGTGTCGTGCTGGATTCCAGGATGTGTGTCGATTAGGAGGTAGTGCAGCCCGAAGTGTTCTTGGAGCCTCTTGACAGCGTTCTCGAACATGTCCACTTCATACCCAGTCTTGAGGGTCCGCATGATCTCAGCCACCCGGGTGCTCGCTGGACAATAGAATATTTCACCATGGTTGAACCCCAGCTTCTCGCTCAAACGTATGGTTGCCGCCTCAGGTGCGGCTACCCCCGCCAGAACGTCATTCATTGTAAACCGAACCTGGTTCGGGTCGACGTCGAAGAACACGTGAAGCCCTGGTCCTTCGAGGTCCATGTCCATTATTCCGACTCGCCGACCTTTGAGCGCTAGGGCGACCGCTATGTTCGCGGTGAGGGTTGTTTTGCCTGTTCCTCCCTTGTAGGAATGTATCGCAATGCTTCTAGTCATGATCCAGCTTCTCTAACCCTGCTTCCTTTTTCTTCCTCTGCAGCTGATCGTGAATTGATTGTAGGAAATCGTCGCCCTTCACCTTGTCTGCCTGGGTCTTGATGGCCGTGAGATCGAGTTTCACTTCTCTTCGGCTCAATCCTCTCTTTCGGGTGATTAGTATGATGAAACCGAGGACTCCGAGTAGAAGTACAATCACAATGTAGCTCCAGAGCATGGAAGTTGATTGTGCGCTGGAAACGTTGACTGACTCGACGACTGAGCTTTGACCCGTGTTTCCGTAATTATCAGATGCGCTCACAGTTACGAGCCAAGTGCCCGACGGGTCGGACGCGGTAATCTTGTAGTTCCCGATCCATTGTCCGCGGGTGGGATCGTATGTGAGACTCAAGTGGGATCCTACCTGCTTGCCAGAAAGTGTCATTGAGGATTGTACCGCTCCTTGATTGAAGACGGCTCCGCCTGGGACGACCACCGTCGCTTGAATCGTAAGTGTGTCTCCGACGGCGAAGACTGTGCCGGGCGATGCCAGCGTAACTAAGAGGATGGCGGGGAGTACATTGAATGTCGAGCTAGCGGTTTGGAGTGGACCGCCGTTCCCGTAGGGGTCCGTGAGACTTTTTTGATCCAGGTAAGCAGTCCAGGTTCCAGTTTGAGCACTCATCGGGACTGGGAAGGCCGCAGCATAACTTCCGAGCGTGGAATTGTATGATGCGGGCACAAGATGTGTCGTCAGTCCATCTGGTTCGGTGAGCCGGATCATCGATGATGCTTGAGTAGCTGCTTGTCCGGCTAAGTAGGACGCATCAAATCTGAATCCCTGGGTCTCCGATCTCTCCAGGGAAGTCGTCCCGGTAGTGAATCCTGTCGTGGTGATGTTTGTCGGATAAATCATGAACTGTTGCGTGTCAGGAACTGCCTTTGGGAGAGTGTTTTTTCCAACTACGGCTACGGTGTAATTTCCTGTACTTGTGCCGGGGAGGGTCGGCCAGGAGGCTGTGACTAAACCATTGCTATCCGCTGTCCTTGACGTTGAGAGCGTTGCGACTGGATTACCGGACCGAGTGATTGTTACATTGACAAGGTCAGTGGGCAGATAACCCCCAGCCTGCATTCCGACCGGGTAGGTTCGCTGATAGGAGCTACTATCGGTAATAGCCACAGTGAATGTGCCCGTCACCACATTTGCAGATGAAGTGGGCAGACTTTCTGATACGTTAACAGAGTATACTCCTGGAAGGCTTAGGGAAGCACCGCTGAAATTGGCCGGATAGATCTTCGAGAATGACCATGAAGGGGTCGTAGAGACGACGTTGCTTGTAGCGGACCGTGAGGTGCCCGATGGATCTGTGACGGACCAGGAAAACACGTAGGGGGTCGGAGGAGAATACAGGGCGTTGTTTACCGAGATGGTGACTGTTACGCCTGAGGAAGTTGATTCCAAGATCCTGCTTGGAGAAGAGATCAGGCTGTACATTTCTACTGCTCTAGCTTGGTTTGAGAAACCGGAGAACATGATACTGACTACTAGTACTAAGAACGGGGCAAGCTTGAGTAGACGTCTTTGCAACTAAAGTACGGCCTATGGCATTCTCTAATGATTTTGGATTTGGAAACCGTGAACGTTTAGGATAGTGTAACTGTGAGAGTTGTCTCTTGTCGACAGATGAATGACTACCGTTAGGGGTGTATGCGCGGACACTTGGAGATCATCCTAGCAAGTCTCTTTGAATTTAGAGTTGCCCTCTCAAGTCTAGTCCCCATCTTTCAAGCGAGCTCGTGAAGGCTCTTTTTTACCACAGTTTTCTCCCTAAGAAGGTAGTAAGTGGCCTGCCTTGATCTGAGACTTATCCTCGCGATTCCTTCAGTGACAAGCCGAATTAGCTTGGTAGGGTGCGTATCGACATCGTGCCATTGCCATCCCTGGCCGTCCGAGGAGCTTGCGGATTCTTCATGGGCAATGGCTAATCGAAGTGTCTTCTCGTACTCCGGATATCGTCCGAGAAACTCCCTGACTTTCTCTTGTGATGCTGCCCTTTCCTCTTCCATCTTAGTTTCCAACTGCGCCGTTACCTCGTTCAATGGGAGCACTCGAGCGGAGATAAACCTACCTCGGTGTATTGTTAAGATTCCGCTCGGCAAGCCTCATTTAGGCTGACATAAGTTAAACAGTTATCGCTCAGCATGCGAGGTGATTCTCCTGTCGCGTGAAGGCGACAACGGGCCCCCCACTCCCAAAACTATTCCAATGTAGGCAAAACATTGAAAAGTTCCCATTGTCCCCTATTTCTTTCAGACCATCTTTGAGCCAGATCGCCCCAGCGGAGTACTTGGAGAAGATCAATCGATTTGTCTCCTTCTTGGACCCTGGGAACATCAAGATTGTCACGGCAATGAGGAAATATGGCCTCCGAAACCTCCAACTCATAGCTAACAAGACGAACATTCCTCGGCCAACAGTCCACGCGAGAGTCTCCAAACTCGAGAAAGAAGGGCTTCTCCGAACCTGGATCCATCCCGACTACGCGAAGCTAGGGTTGGCGAGAGCGATGGTCCTACTTGCCACGAAACCAGGCAAGGAATTGCTTGCCCCTGAAGCGTTGCGAGTTCCCGGGTACTGGTTGAGACTCATTCGCTGTATGGGGGAGTACAACGGACACTACTCGACTCACGCGATTCCGTTCGAGAAACGCTGGGACTTTGAACAGTACCTTGAGAAGATTGTCTCATCGGGAATTGCCACGGAGTACCGTCTCCTCTGGCTAGAAGAAGCCAGATCACCGCTCCCAGATTTTAGCTACTATGACCCGAAGAAGAAGACATGGACATTTGATTGGCCAAAATGGCTCGAAGCGCTTGCAACCAAGCCCGTTCAGACTCCACGCAAGGAGACCTCTGTTTCCGGCACCTTTGACAAGAAAGACTTGATCATCTTGAAAGAGTTGGTCAAAGACGGCCGAATAAAACTGACCAAACTAGCTGAGCTGCTGAACATGACCGTCCCCGCGGTCAAGTATCGCTTCGACAATCTAGCCCGATCTGGATTCATACGAGAATACGTCATTGACATGCTGCCTTTCGCCCCCGAAATCTCCGACCTCTACGAAATAATTTTGGACTTCAAATCGAGAGATAGCCTATCTCAAGGGGAAAAGCTGCTGAGTAGTCTTCCAATGGTCATGACTCTTTCACGGATAGAAGGCATCAACTCCCTTGCCGTGAGGATGTATCTTCCACGGACCCAGATGAACAATCTTCTCACCATGCTCTCTGCCCTCTCCCGAAAAGGAGTACTTACAGGGTTCACCTATGTTCTCCTTGATCCTATGACTATCCGGACACAGACCTTCGCGTACAAGTCCTACGATGATAACACCGGTTGGCACTACGACAATCTAGAATACTTTGAACAGCTGAGAAAGGTGTCACTCGCCTTCGAGAAGGAGGACGGTATGCAGGTCACGTTCCAGAACATGTCTGTTTCTATCTTCCAGTAGATATCAATGCTCGACTTGATTTTCAGGATCAAGGTCGAGCTCAATCAGAAGGCCGCTACATCATCGTAACGGTTAGGCTTTTCGCCGGCTGGAAGGTTACGGGGGAGGTTTCCGCCTTTTCGATGGATGATGCAAGCTTTCGGAGAGCGCTAAGGTACTCGTGGTTGTCGTAGTGCCATCCTGACTTGTCGTCGAACGCCTTGTAGTGGAATGTCTGAGACTGGATTGTCATAGGATCCAAGAGCATGTATGAGAAGCGATCGATTGCGCTTGCTCTGACGAGAGCCGATAACAGCGTTAGGAGATTGTTGACCTCTGTTCTGGGGAGGTAGATTCTGATAGTTATCGAGTTGGTGCCCTTGATTCGTGAGTAGTTCAACACGAAGGGTAGACGTTTGAAGAGGTTCTCCTTCGCCATCATCGCTTTGTGTTCACCAAAGTCTAATCGAACCTCGCAGAGATCCGATATCTCAGGTGGGTAGGGCAAGACTTGGACAACGTAGTCTTGCAGGAATCCTCGACGAGCAAGGTTGTCAAACCGATACTTGGCAGCTGGAAGCGTCATCCCGATTAGCTGCGACAGTTCGGAGAGCTTCTTGCGAGCATCCTTCATTAGCTCCTTTAGAATTAACAGATCATTCTTGTCAAAATCATCCTTCGACGACTCCTTCTCCTCAGGAACGTTCTGCACCTTGCCCTTTGTGAAAAGGTTCAGCCATCCAGGCCAGTCGAATCGCCAAGCTCTCTTCTTGAAGTCGTAATATTCGAAATTTGGAATGTGGGAGTGGTAGTCGCCAAGCCAGAATATCCGATAACCAGTGGCGAGGCCCGATGACACAATCTGATCGAGATACTGTACAAAGTCTTGCCTGTTCTCGACAGGGACGGCGTGCTGTGAGTAGTATCCGTTGCATTCGCCCGTGCATCTTGCGATCCAGAGCCAATAGCCAGGAATCTTCAGGGCTTCGCTAGCCGTAACCTCTCGACCTGGGGACGGCGTCAGGAGAACCATTGAGCGGGCCAATCCGATCTTGGCCAGATTGGGGTATGTCCAAGTGTCGAGCAGCCCTTGGGAACCGAGCTTGTTTACGCGGGTATAGACGGTTGGGTATGGGACGCCTGATTTTCGGGCGATTGACTGAAGGTTTCGAGGTCCGAACTTTTTCATCGCGCCAATGATCTCCACATTCTCATCGTCAAGGAGAGACATTATCCGGTGTATTCGCTGGAAATACTCGTCTGCCAACTGGTAGCTCAAGGTAAGGCCGCGAGAGGGGTGGACATAGGGGTTATAGAAGATTTGGAAAATTTTCCGCCTTCAGATAGAACTCGATTGAACTTTAGCTCAGTCTAGTGAAATTGGAACAACAATTGTAAAGAGTTTGAAATCCGTCGGAACAAGTAGACTCAGCTCATCAGTATGTGCAGATTTGCCAATGCAAGCCGAGTAAGAATTCTTTGACTCCTTCAGAGAATTCAGTCTTATCTCTACGTGTTAGCGAATTGCCTGTGGAGTAGATCCGCTATCATAATTCTCTCCACCTTCCAGGGATCGATCGATGATGCCTATCATGTTCTCAGCGAGCTCCGTGAATTTCCTGGTCAGCGGATCTTTCTGATGCTCTAGAACGAATACTCCTCTGCTAAGGTTTTCGAAGACGTCGGAATTGAAGGGCAGAGCGGTCAAGACTTGCAGGTTAAAGAGATGCGCTATTCTCTCTCCTATCTTCTTGGACTCCTTATCCCCGACGCTACTCGGAATCATGTTCAGGATCAGAACCACCGGCTTCCTCAGCTGACTGGCCACTTCATTCATAACGCCGCTTCCGAACATGTCTTGATGGTCAACCCTAGACAAGAGTACGACTACGTCGCAGACTGCCATCGAGAGAATTGTGTCTTTTTCGATTCCGGGGTGGCTGTCAATTAGGAGATAGTCGAGATGGTATTCTGTCGCCAGGTTGTTGAGTATTGCTTTTGAAGCGGTTAAGGTTGAAACCCGTGTCGACCATGGCAAGAATCTCTTCAAGCCTGTGTCCAGCTGGACAGAAGAGAAGGCATCCCGATTCAATTCCCAGTCTCGGAGTCAGATCGAGGACAGCGTCTCTGATGGGAATAGGACGCTGAAGAACATCGTTTATGGTCGCCCGAATCTCTCCGTCTGAAACGCCAAAAATAACGTGGAGCCCTGGTCCTTCCAAGTCTAGATCTATCACTGCGACTCTTTTGCCTAGCCGGGCGAGCGTAACGGCAAGATTGGCACTAATCGTACTCTTTCCTGTTCCGCCTTTGAAAGATTGAACCGCTAGTATTGTTGCTAAGCTCAGTCACCACGTCTATCCGGCACGGTCTCCGAATCGTTAGTCCGTGCGTCGAGGGTGTATCACTCGACTAAAACTGCATGTTACTAGCAAAGACAGGTACGAGTAGCCTCCAGCTCTACCAAAAAGGACCATTCAGACCTCGCCGAGTCATGTACAGACACGAACACGCACACCCTTTACTTCTGAGGCACGGGTCCAAAGTAGGAACGGTTCCGAAACCGGAAATTGGACGTTCCAACAATTAGTGTCTTGGAAGATGTGACTTGACCCAGAGCGTGAAACCGTTATTCATCAAACAATCAGCATACCTTCGAGTACCAAAGGACGTCGCTGAACTACTGGACATCATGGGCGCACCGACCGGTGCCGTGGAACTTCGGATCGATGAAAAGGGCTGTGCTCTCGTCTACACTTTCGCAAGGCCAGCGCGAGCTATCACAGAAGAGCCCGAACCAGTCGAAATACTGGTCGCCGCACAATAAGCAACCCAAGGGCAACGACAGTCAGACTCCCCGCAAAGCAAAAAAGGGTTTTTTCTAATTTCACAATCCATTAAAGAAATGCTAGTCAACGACATTTGGAACCTCGTCTCTGCTAACCGGCGTGGAAACCGAGTTCCAGCAGAAACTTCCTCACGCGGTAGGCAATGAATCTTTGACTCCATTCTCCCTCTGGGGACCGACCGCTCCGCTAAGTCTTTCCGAGAGGAAAGTAGGCTCCAAGACCGTCGAGAGAATGTGTTATGAATAATCGGATCAGATGAGCCGCCGGGTTGCCGCAACACTGACAACGAAAGCAAGCACTATTGCCACCAAGATAGTCTGTACAATAGGTCCTGCCTCAGACTCCTCCAGAGTGTTAACTCAACTGACACAGTCGGGGATGGACGTCGCACGCATCAATTTCTCACACGGGACCTATGAGCAACACGTTCGCACTATCAAGACGATTCGACAAGTTAGCCAGCGTCTTCATCGACCTATCGCCATACTCCAAGACCTTCCTGGACCAAAACTCCGAGTTGGCAAACTCACAGCCGAACCTCTCCGCCTACAAAGGCTCGATAGGATTACCTTGACGACCAAACCAACGAATGCCAAGTCGAAAATCCCAATCGCTTACCCCGACCTTCCCAAAGCCGTCAGGAAAGGCGATACAATATTCCTGGCCGATGGAACGATCAGGATCGAAGTCTTGCGAACCAAAAGGGACGGAGTCGAAGGACGAGTAATCAACGGTGGCGATCTGACTTCAGGAAAAGGAGTCAATCTTCCCCGACTTAGAATCAGAGTTCCTGCGATAACGAGCGATGACAAGGAACACATCAAGTTCGGAATGGAGAACAAAGTCGACATTATCGCAGTATCCTTTGTCCAGAAAGTTGACGACATCCGTGCAGCGAGGAAAGTCGCGGAGACCAGCGGGCGTAAGATCTTTGTCGTTGCCAAGATAGAGAAGCGGGAAGCAGTTGACGATCTCGAAGCGATCGTCCAGGAAGCGGACGGGATCATGGTTGCAAGGGGCGACCTTGGAGTAGAACTCAAACTCGAACTTGTCCCTATAATACAGAAAAGAATCATTCACGAGAGCAACAGGCTCGGAAGGCCGGTGATAACCGCCACCCAGATGCTCGAGTCAATGGTCTCCTCACCCACACCAACTAGAGCCGAAGTAACAGATGTCGCGAACGCGATCATAGATGGTACAGACGCGGTAATGCTGTCCGAAGAGACAGCGATAGGCAAGTATCCGGTCGAAGCAGTTCAGATTCTAGGAAGGGTCGCGGAAGAGACTGAGCGATTCCTTCCGAAGGAGATCTCACCTCAACGTCGAGCATGGTATGAACACGGTCAAGCCGACGCGCTAGCACTGGGTGCTTGCGAAACAGCGCTACAAGTCTCGGCTTCAGCGATCGTCGCGCCAACCCGTACTGGCCGGACCGCTCGTCTCGTCTCCAAATATCGACCTCCACTGCCAATTATTGCCCTGACATCTCATCCAGAAGTGCAACGGCAACTATTGCTCTCTTGGAGAGTTCAATCTCTGCTGACTAGGGAATTTAGTACTAGCGAGGAAATTTTCCGCGAAGCCGAGAAAACGGTGGTTAAGATGAAGCTTGCAAAGAAAGGCGACAGAATCGTCATAATTGCTGGGGACCCTAAGGGTCCCTCTGGCAAGACAGAGATTCTGAAGGTCCAGACGATAAGCTAGTCACTACCAACGCTGATGTTCAGAAATTCGAGCTTGATCTCCAAAGGCTTTATTGGTACCGATTCAGGATGAAACGCTTCCCTGCCAAGAGGAGTCCTCCATGCGAGACCATCGACCTACCAATCCAGAAATGCTGAACACGATAAGTTATCTCAAACGTGCTGGCAGGCAACACCAAGCCCCCCTCTGGCTAACAGTCGCAAGCTTCCTGGGGAAGTCACGAAGAACTAGAATAGTTCTCAACCTAGGACAAGTGTCGAGACTTGCCAAGGCCGGAGATGTTATCGTTGTCCCAGGAAAGGTTCTGGGATCTGGAATACCGAAAGAAAAGCTTACGATAGCAGCCTTCAAGTTCTCGCCTAGAGCTCTTGTGAAGATTGAGAAAGCTGGAGGGAGATGTATTCCCTTGTTTCGGCTGATAGAAGAGAACCCTCAGGGTACGAACGTTAGGCTTCTCCGCTAGAACCAACTCTTCGAAAGCCTTTCTCCTCGAAAGATGAAATATACTCGCCCTCGAATCCGTCCCCATAGGGCCGGTAGTCCAGCCTGGTAAGCACCCGATTGCGCAGAACGGACGTCGCCCTCACACGGCGAAGGTCGTGGGTTCAAATCCCTCCCGGCCCACCACAAAGATCCCGAAATGATAGAAAGTGATGATATGCAAGAATGAGTTCGCTCGATGTTTCTCTTTTCGATCTTCTGAAAGCAACCGTTGCTCTCTTCGTTATAGTGGACCCCTTGGGGCCCGTTCCGATTTTTGCCGGACTGACAAAATCAATGAGCATCGGTGAGAAGCGAAAGGTCTTCAGAACAGCTGCAGTAATCGGATCCGTGTTGCTTGCAATTTTCGCGCTCGTCGGTCAGGAAGTTCTATTATTGTTCGGGATATCGCTCCAGAGTTTCCAGATTGCAGGAGGGCTGGTTCTTCTGTTACTGTCGATTGAGATAATATTTCGGGGAGAACGATTCGATAAGCTAGCTCTTGTTACGGCGGAGGAGACTGCGGTTTTCCCAATAGCCTTCCCGCTCTTAGTGGGTCCTGGGGCGATAACCTTGACCCTGATCTCGATTCAGACATACGGAATAGTCGTAGCACTTCTTGCCATCGTAGTAGTCATGTTAGCTAGCTGGGTCGTTCTAAGACAGACCGATAGAATCTACCGCATGCTAGGCAGAACCGGTTCTGCTGTAATAGCCAGAATAATGTCGCTGTTCATCGCTGCCATAGCTGTGCAATACATTCTTGCCGGAATCCAGTTCTATTATCCTCCACACTGAGATTCTGAAGAGCTGACGCAGCTACATCTTAGCCAGACCTGCACGCTTTAGCTGTTTGTAAAGGAAGAAGACGACTATGGCGATGATGATGAAGTAGAGGACTTGTGAGATGAAGTCTCCATAGAGGAAAGCGGCTGGTTTCTGCGAGACCGGAGATGTGACAGTGGCGTTCAGAGAAGAGAGGTTGCCGCTGGGAAGGAAGATGCCGACAAGCGGATTAATGAGATCTTTGACCAGTGCATTCACGACTGCGGAAGCTGCGGCGCCAATGATGAAGGCAATTGCAAGCCCGATGATTCCGAAGGTCTGAAGAAAGTCCATGAATTCCTTGACAAATCCTTTCTTCTTCCCCGTGGATTTCTCCATCTTGTCCAATCTAGAAAACCGTCGTTCAGACCGACGCTTACTCTATTTAGCGGTTTATGGGTAGTGGTTGGGCCCCAGAAAGTTGAGGGTGGGCGAACTTTCTCATCCTAAGCTGAACAGTTAATTGTCTAGCTCCTATGCTTCGTTTCCCAGCCTTCTGGATCAACGATAACTTTCTCATCCTTTTTCTCTGACCTGGGCGCGCGAACTCGTCGGCGTTGTTTGACTGCGTAGACGCCAAAAATTGAAACTCCAATGCCAAGTACTAGAAACGCAAAGGAAGCGGTTGAACTGCCGCAGTTGCTGATAATGGTCTCGGAACAGTCAGAGTGTCCAGAGATACCCGTTCTCGTGTTGAAGCTCCCACCAAGGTTCTCTATGAATAGCAAACCACGGCTCCCGTGCATTGTCCACGAGCCGCTCAAAGACCTGAACAATGAGAGCTTTTCTCCAGAACCCGAAGCGAACGTCACTGAGTCGGTCAGAGATCTATAGAACGAAACCTGGTCCGCAGAACCCGAAGTTGAACCTACCGAAGCACCCAGGTAGATAGCACGTCCTCTGAAGAAAGAAGCCACAAAACTCACCGAATCGCTAAAAGTTCTGAAGAACGAGCGATTCTCACTAATACCCGAGCCTGATCCTATGGAAGCGATCAGGGTTATAGAGCGACCTTTCAAGATGGAAGTCCCAAGACCCAGAAAATCAGCTAGCGACCTGAATAGCGAAACATGCTCCGCAGATCCTGATCCTGATCCCAGCGAACCTGTCAAAACCCAACCGAAACCCTTGGTCTGAGAACCAGCCGAGGTTAGCGTGCCGCTCAAAGACCTGAACAACGAGTTCTTCTCAGCGACACTCGAAGCTGAAGCCATTGACCCGGAGAGAGATCTGATCCACGAAGAGTGATCTGACGCGCTAGACGCTTGGCCGAACGAAGTACTGAAAGTCCTGTACAACAGAGTCCTCCCAGCAGGTCCGGTAGTCCACGAGAACGAACCGGTCAGAGACCTGTAAAGCGATGATTTCTCGATGAGACTTGAGGCCGATGCAAGCGAACCGGAAAGATACCTGAACAACGAAGTGTGCTCTACGAGACTCGAAGCCGAACCAAGTGCACCAGTGAAAGCCCTGAAGAACGAATAGTGTTCGGCGATGCTTGAAGCCGAACCGAGGTTGGTGCTCAAGTTGACTGTGCGTCCTCTGAAGAAGGAGGCTACAAGACCCAGTGAGTCGCTGAGAGATCTGAACATTGAAGCATGCTCTACAAAACCCGTGGCTGAACCCACTGACGCGGTTAGGGTTACGGTACGACCTCTGAAGAATGATTCTGCAAAACCCAACGAATCAGACAGGGTTCTGAAGAGTGAGATGTGTTCTACAAAACTTGAGGTTGAACCAAATGAAGCGCTCAAGGTCACTGTTCGACCTCTAAAGAAGGAGGTTCCGAGGCCAAGAGAATCGGTTAAGGACCTGAACACTGAAGCGTGTTCTACAAAACTGGAAGTTGAGCCTAGCGAAGCGCCCAGAGTCCGAGCAAAGGCCTTGTTCTCAGAACTTGAAAGGCCTAGCGAGCTGAACAGAGACTTGACGAACGCCCCCTTTTCCACAAGACTTGAACTCATCGCCAATGAATCGCTCAAAGAGCGGAAGTAGGAAGATTTCTCCAGCAGACCTGAGGATGAACCTAATGACATGGCAAGAGATCTAACCAATGAACTCTTTTCGCTGAAAACTGAAGTTGAACCTATTGAGGTAGTCGGGGATCGGAAGACTGACGAGTGTTCTAGAAAGCTTGAGGCCGAAGCAATTGACCCAGATAGAGACCTGAATAGTGCAACATGCTCGGCGAAACCGGAGGCTGAACCAAGCGCATTGGTCAAAGATCTAAACAGTGAAGTATGCTCAGTAAAGCTTGAGGATGAACCTAATGACGCGCTCAGGTTTACGGTGCGGCCTCTGAAGAAAGAAGCCACAAAACTCAACGAGTCGCTGAGAGATCTGAAGAACGATCCGTGTTCCACGAAACCTGAGACCGATCCTAGCGACGCAGTCAAGACTTCGGTCCGGGCTCTAGACGAAGAACCTGCAAGGCTCAGAGAGTCGGTTAGAGATCTAAACAATGATGTGTGCTCAGCGAAACTTGAAGATGATCCTAGTGAGGCGCTCAAGTTCACTGTACGACCTCTGAAGAAGGAAGTTCCAACAGTTATGGAACTGGCAAAAGACCTGAAAAATGAAGCATGCTCTACAAAGCCTGAAACTGAGCCTACGGAGGCACTAAAGCCTCTAACGAATCCCTTAGTCTCAGAACTCATGATCCCCAAGGAACTAGACATTGATTTGATGAACAGGCCCTTTTCGGCAAAGCTTGACGCCGAGGCTACTGAATCGCTTAGCAACCTGTAGAAGGACGCTTTCTCCACAAGGTTCGAGGATGAGCCTAGTGCGGCACTTAGAGACCTGAACAGTAAGCTTCTCTCAGCAAAACCTGAAGTTGATGTCAGGGAGCCTGACAGGGATCTGAAGGCAGAGGTTTTCTCTGCAAGGCTTGAGGCCATAGCGAGCGAACTGCTCAAAACTCTCGAGAACGAATTTTGCTTTGCAAAACTCGAGGTCCAAGACATCGAGTCAGCGAATGATCTAAACCACGAACTTTTTTCGGCAAAGCTTGTAGATGGCCCTATGGATGTGATCAAGTTAATGGTGCGACCTCTGAAGAAGGAGCTAGCGAGACTCAGCGAACCACTAAGAGTTCTAAACAGTGAGTTGTGCTCGGTAAGGCTTGAGACTGAGCCCAGGGAAGCACTCAGCGTCACTGTTCGTCCTCTGAGAAGAGAACTCGCAAGACCCAGAGAGTCGATGAAAGACCTAAGGAATGAACTTCTCTCCACAAGACTAGAGGCTGATCCCATTGAGGCACTCAAGCTTACAGAGCGACCTCTGGTTAGAGAACCAGCTAATCCCAGAGAATCGATGAAGGTTCTAAAGAATGAATTCTTCTCCGCAATACTCGAGGAGCCAGCTAGTGATGCAGTCAAGAACTTGCCAAAGCCTTTGCTTTGAGACTCAGCAAAACCGAGCGAGTCAGTCAGCGATCTGAACAATGAACTCCTTTCGGCGAAAAATGAGGATGATCCTAGGGAACTAGTGAAAGACCTGGTAAGGCCTTTGGTCTCAGCAGCGGCGAGAGAGAGTGAACCAGTCAGGGATCTGAACGCCGAAATATGTTGGGCGAAACTTGAGGCCATGGCTACTGTGCCGCTTAGTGATCTGTAGAAGGATCCCTTCTCAGTAAGGCCTGAGGAGGATCCCAATGAGCCTGTGAATGATCTGAAGAACGAAGTTTTCTCAGCAAAGCTTGAAGTCGATGTCAGAGATGCGGTCATCGACCTGAACAGTGTATTCTTTTCAGCTATGCTCGACGCGAGAGACATAGATGCACTCAAAGATTTGAAGAACAATCTCCCTTCAACTAACCCAGAGGCTAAGTTCAGAGAACCGCTGAGAGACCTAAACCACGAACTCTTTTCCAATAGACCCGATGCAGAGCCCAGCGAACCAGTCACAGTTCTAAACAGCATATTCTTCTCGGAAAGACTAGCGGATGACCCGACCGTAATACTCAATCCTACCGCTCGGGCCTTCAACACCGAACTTGCAAAGCCCAGACTGTCAGAGAAGGCTCTGGACAACGAAACGTGATCTGCAAAACTTGAGACCGAAGACAATGATGCAGTTAATGTTCTCGGAAAACCCTTACTCTCAGAAATAGCAATACCTAGCGAGCCGGAAAACGACCTGAACAGGGCAGATCGTTCGACAAAACTTGACGCCGAAGCTACCGAACCCGTTAAAGATCTGAACAATGAACTATGCCCAGCGAAACTGGAAGTCATGGTAAACGAACTAGTCAAAGACCTAAAGATCGAAGACTTCTCAACAAAGCCAGAAGTTATCGTCCACGATCCACTCAGAGATCTAAAGAGCGCAGTATGCTCCCCCAAACCCGAGCCCAAAGATAGAGACCCAGTCAGAGATCTGAACAGCGAACTCTTCTCTGCAAAAGTCGAACTAGATCCGAGCGAACCGGTCAAACCCCTGACGAAACTCTTCACCTCGGATGCCGCCAGAGAAAATGAACCTGTAAAAGACCTAAACAGAGAATTCTTAGGTGCAAAACCTGTGGACGGAGACAACGAATCACTAAACGACCTGAAGAGAGAAGATTTCTCCAGAAAACCGGAAGCGAGAGTGATCGAGCCGGCCAAAGATCTAAACACTGAAGAGTGTTCGGCAAAGGCCGAGGCTAGAGTTAGTGAACTAGTCAGCGATTTGAAAAAGGAGCTTTTCTCCACAAGACTTGAGGCAGGGGATAGCGAACTAGTGAAAGCTTTTGCAAAGCCCTTAGCCTGAGAAGTAGTAAAGGACATTGAGCCAGTTAGGGACCTGAAGTAGGCACGACCTTGGGCAAGACCTGCGGTGATAGTCCAAGTTGCGGTCAGGCTGGTTGAACAGGAGCGAGGACTAGAGTTACAAATCATCTTTCCGGAATCTACGTTTGCAACCATATTGCCGAGTGTGATTGCAATTGAGGCGGAGAGCGTTCTGAGGATTCCACTCTTCACTGTGACAGTTGAGGTTAATGTTAGCGAGCCGGTTAGAGATCTAAAGAGCGAATTCTTCTCGGCAAGACTTGCGGCGGAGGACAACGAGTCTGTGAGCGACCTAACAAGACCGTGAGACTGGGATTGGGCACTTACAAGACCTAGCGAATCAGAGAAAGACCTGAGCAAGGAACTGTGCTCAGTAAACGTTGAGGCTTGGGTTAGGGAGCTGCTGAGACCCGTAGCGAGATCCCATCCGGGAGAGATAACATCTGAGGCTGTGGAGACAGTAGTCTCGGTCATCGTACTCGCGGTAGTTAAAGCCGAGTACTGGATGACAACAAAATATTCGACAGCAAGATACTTACCAGCCCAACCGTTGAGCTGCGCGATGCTTGCTGTGGTGTAGGTATTCTTGGTCGTTGTGGTTGTACCCATGATGTTTGTAACGGTATCCCAATTCTTCCAGATGTTGGTGCATGTTCCAAGACTGTTGGTGGCACATTGCCATGCTGTTGCAAAGAGAAAGCCTTTCGGAGATCCACCTATTGAAATCCAGCTGGTAGTTTCATCAATCTGCCAGGTCCCTGACTGTATGTCGTTCAGGTTAGGCTGGATACCAGCAGTGTTGTAAATCCATGCATATCCACTCGGCGTCGAGGTGCTCGGACTAGCGCTTGTTGTGGTCGAAGCAACATCAGGGTTGACGACGAAATACTTTGGAGCAGACTGGTAAGCATCACAAATGAGAACCCATCTCTGGTTGCTAGTTCCGTATGGACAAGTTTCAGCAGTTGGAGAAGTGTCCGTCTTGTGCTCAACAGCAATGGACGCGGTGGAAGATACAGTCAGGTCAAGAGTAAAGCCAGTACCGGAGGTTTCTGTCACTGCATTCGAAGAACCGAACAATGCAATAATCAAGTCGTTCGCGTTCAAAGCCGTAATACCTCCCCCTAGGACCGGGGAAGTTGAACCACCGGCACTACTTGTTTTGGATGCAGTACCAGGATACCCCGCGGCCTTATCCCAGACAGTGAAGGATGCAGCAGGATCTTCAGCACCATTTATTGCAATAGCTTCACCGCTTGCTGAAGTCGGAGTACCACTCAAAGTCACTGTAATAGTGACAGACGATAGTGTACCTGAAGCAACCCCATGCCATTCCTCGATTGATACCGCGCCACCACCAGGATTGAACGCTAGTCGCGCGGAAGCGTCGAATGTGATGCCTGAAGCCGAAAGACTCGAGACTGTAATTGAGGTCGGATTTTCGACCACTACAACAAGAATCGAGTCAGGATTGGAGGTCGTGGTTAGTCCAGTGATTGTGAAAGTAGTACCAGTGCTCCATGTTCCAGTCTGTTTCGCATTCGCATTCGAGTCTATGGCAGGGGCACTACCGATGCTGATACTCTGACTCGTCCCTGTGTCCGGGGTCCCAGACGCCGTTGTGAAGCCTTCACACTTGCCGGAACAAGTTCCTACAGAAGAATTTCCAAGGTAGAAAGTGTGAACGTTATTGGTCGCGTTAGCAACGGGCACGCTTACCGCTAGAATAATTGCAAGCGTCAATAGTGTGATCAGTGATAATTTTCGCGCTTTCAAGTTCCCTCCAGAAACCTATGAGTTGGTCCTGGCTTTCAGAGTAACGTGCGATACAGCGTGAATACGCATGTTGTAACAAGTGATGTTTGGCATACGAAACTGCTAGACAAAGCAGAGGCTTAGCTCAGCGAGCATCATTGATGCTCAATGGGTGATCGGTAGGAGGTTACTCGGAGATTGAAACATCCGAGTTTCCGGTTTAGCTTTCTTCAGCCGTATGCGTGGCACTTAGCTCCAGGTCCAGGTTATGGTCCACGTTATCTGTATGGTGTCTCCAATCTGGAGAGTGACGGCGGTGAAGGTTGCGGCGGCGAGGTTGACTCTGTTGGCAGATCCGTTCGCCGCTTGGTTGACTAAGCAACTCTGTTGGACCGTCGTCGCAGCCGTATTGTCAGTGAAGGTGTTGATGACGGTCGAACTTTGTGGAGAACTGCCTGAAATGTCTGTCACTGCGCCTGCTGCAGCTGCGAAACCGTTAGTCGTAAGCTCTGAGCCGTTCTGACCACCGCCTCCAGTACCTCCTGCGACGCCGCAGTCTCCGCTGGTTGCAGCTGTAGTCGTGCCCGTGGACGACATGGTAGCAGTAGGAGCGACGGCGTTATTTGACATAGCAACGAAATGGAAGCTGCAAGCCGCCGCTACGGTACAGAAGCCTTCGTTGTTGGAGATGACCAACTTCTCTACATACTGAGCACCAGTGTTGAACAGTACATTATGACTTGATTGACACACAGGAACGCCGCCAGCAGGGGTATAGCATTCTTGGAAGTTCGCGTTTAGTACCTGGTAGTAGTGTCTGTTGCCCCATGGATTCAAGTTCCCGGTAGCTACGTAGCCACCGAGAATGAAGCTCGTGACGACCAAACCTGTTGCTAAGAGTGCGATGGCACTCCTCTTCTTTGTCCATTCTACTTTGAGAAACTTCAATTCACACACTCACCTCCTTCCCACTCCATATCTTCCGGGAGGCGCGCCGGCCGCTCTCTTCTAGCCTGTGTTACCAAGCGCGAACTGAGGTGGTACTATCCGGAGGATGATGATGCAGAGGATTCATCGTCGTTCCTCGGAGCTTCCTCCCACTCCTCCTTTCCTAGAGGTATAGATCCCGAACCGGTTGGCAATGGTCCGCTCTTATCTGATAAGATTCTGATGTGCTTGCGCGCTTCACGAAGAAATGCGAACATGCTTACACTGATAATGAACGCCGACACTGCCAGAATGAATATTGTTGGGGGCGAGACGTTTACTACGGTTCGCGTCGTCGAGCTTGCCGCGGTGGTGCCCGTGCCTCCACCACCCACGCTGAGTGGCTTCTCAGAGACCATCCCATCATAGAAAAGTATCGACGCGCTACCGATGAATAGTGCCGAGAGTAGTAAGAGCCCCAACCTGAGAAATTTTTCATTCCTTGGATCAAAAATCTGTTTGAAGCTCTTCATCTTCTATCCTTCACTCACTTTTTTCTTCGGAGATTCCTCCCAGTCATCTTTTCTTTGCATAGAGGGTATTGACACTGGACCAGCAGACACTAATCGTGCTATAACGGAGGAATTTCTGGCGTGCATGCGCGTCTCACGGAGGAACTCGAGCAAGCTTAGACCGATTGCGAAGGCTGATACTGCGAGAATCAATATTGTTGTGGGGGAGAAGGTTAGGCCTCCTCCCGTTGCAAGAAAGGATGAAACGAGGACCGCTGAAATCATGAATGTAGGCACTGTCACCGTGCCCGAGAGGATTGACGATAGAGCCATTTTCCGACGTATTATGGCAAGATAGACGTTGATCCCTGCTGCGATGGAAATTGCTGATGCGAGGTAGACGACGCTTATCATGAAGCGCGCCGGGTCGGTTAGGCTTCGGCCCAACATTCCGATGTTGACGAATTCTTGATCCATCAGAAGCAGTCCAAGACCCCCTCCAGCCACTACCTGGAACACGTATTGAAGAATCGATGGCAAGTCGTTCTCAAGGAGGGCACTTAGGATGCTCATGGCGAGGAAGACAAAGATCCCCAGCACCATGAAGAACTCTGGTACCAAGCCTGCTCTCTTTCAGATCTAGAACTATGTCCCTAGTTCTCGATTGCGTTACTAGGTCTCTCGAGGATCGCGTAGACGAGGCGCTGACCCTTAGGGGATTCTTCGATGGTCAGATTAAGTATGCTCCCATCCTCGATCTCGAGGAGCCGTGCAAGGTCCTTTGGAATCAGCAGGTACTTGCTTCCCTTGATCTTTGTGGGCGTGAGTCGTATCGCCATTTTTTCTGCCAGCCAGCCGGTTAGATAGAGCCTAGCCCTTCCCTAGCGATAATCAGGGCGTAACTGCGGGGTAAAGCGGAAAGTCACAGATTGCCCTACCCCGAAACAATGTAGGAAATAACAGGGCGCTGTAAAGGCAACTCTTGTTCGATTCCTAGAAATGTTGAGAAATTGCCTGGGAGATGTCAAGTGTGGACCGTGGTCTCGGGCATCGGCCGAGAACGGACTCGCGCAAATCCATGGCGAGGTTTTGGCGCCCTTAAATATGACGTATGTCATGACGCTCTTGCAGAGAACAGAAAAAACGCGATAAGACACGTATAGAACGCAAGTGAGAAAGTAGGAAGAAGAGTAAATTGAGTCAGCTAGAAATCAAGGATCTGCACGCTTCCATTGAAGGCAAAGAGATCCTGAAAGGGGTCGACTTCCAGGTCAAACAGGGCGAAATACACGCGATTATGGGACCAAACGGTTCGGGCAAGAGCACCCTCGCATCCACTATAATGGGACACCCGAAGTACAAGGTAACCAAAGGCGACATCAGCTTTGACGGACAAACACTCCTCAACCTAGCACCGGACGCACGAGCTAGGAAAGGCGTGTTTCTCGCATTCCAGTATCCATACGAAGTTCCCGGGGTGTCGCTCGCTACGTTCCTTCGAACAGCCTACAACTCAGTCAGGCAAGGAGGGAAGAAAGGAGACCTGGGCCAAGAGATGGTATCGGTACTCGAGTTCAGAAAGCTCTTGAAAGAAAAACTCAAGCTCCTGGATATGGACGACTCTTTCGCAACACGATACCTCAACGAAGGATTCTCCGGTGGAGAAAAGAAACGCTGCGAAATACTCCAACTGGCTGTTTTACAGCCGAAAATAGCCGTTCTGGACGAAACAGACTCCGGACTGGACATAGATTCGGTCAAAATAGTCGCAGAAGGCGTGAACAAGCTGGTAGGGCCCGAAATGGGAGTCATGATCATCACACACTACCAGAGAATCCTGCGATACATCAAACCCAACCACGTGCACATTCTCCTCGATGGTCGAATGGTCAAGTCGGGGGGACCAGAGCTCGCGGACGTTCTGGAGGCGAGGGGTTACGATTGGGTTAAAAAGGAAGTCATGAGCTAGGCCAGGTAGAGAATATGGCAATTAGTATAACCGAAAAAGCAGCGGTCAAGGTCCAAGACTACCTCAAACAAGTAAGCGACCAGTCACTCGCTCTCCGCATCTTCGTCAAAGCTGGCGGATGTGCGGGATACCAGTTCGGTCTGAAGCTAGACAAGACTAGTGACAGCGACGTTATCGAACACAGGAACGGGGTCAACATTGTAGCTGACCCAAAGAGCGCAGATCTCCTAGGAGATGCTGAGATCGACTATGTTGAAACGGAAATGGGTGGCGGCTTCAAGTTCAATTTCCCCGAAAGCTACCTCACCTGCGGCTGCGGCCACAGCTTCGTACCAAAAGGCAAGGAACAGGCCACAGGGGCTCGCAGTCCCGAAGAGCACCACGCGCACTACTAAGCCTCCTCTAACTTTTCCCGGACAGCTTGCCCAAAGCACTGTCAGGGGATACGCCACGCAAAAACAGGCGATAGCCTACATTCATCGAAAGAAGCGATACGATGTCGACAAGGTCAGGCATGATTTTCCGATTCTCAAACGCATAATCAACAAAAGGCCGCTAGCCTATCTTGACAATGCGGCTACCACGCAGAAACCTCGAGATGTAATAGATGAAGTGACTCGTTTTTACAACGAGTACAACGCGAACGTTCATCGTGGAGTTTACAAGATCAGCGAAGAGGCAACCGCCGCCTATGAAGAGGCGCGAGCCAAAATTGCACGACTAATAAATGCCAGCAGTCCGAACGAGATCATTTTCGTCCGTGGAACGACTGAAGCAATCAACCTGGTTGCTCAATCCTGGGGCCGGTCAAACATCGGTCTCGGGGACGGAATCATCCTAACCGAGATGGAGCATCACAGCAACATCGTCCCATGGCAATTACTCGCAACTCAGAAAGGCGCACATCTGAAGTACGTGGGCCTAACTGATGATGGTCACCTTGTCCATGAGGACTTTCGCATACATCTGGAATCCGGCGGGATCAAGCTAGTTGCCATGACCCACGTCTCTAACGTTCTGGGAACAATTAATCCAGTTCGCGAGTATATCCGCGAGGCCCACAAGCAGGGTTGTCGGGTGCTTCTCGATGCCGCCCAATCTGTGCCGCATATACCCGTTGATGTTCAAGACATGGACTGTGACTTTCTTGCTTTCTCAGGCCATAAAATGTGTGGGCCAACCGGTATCGGAGTGTTATACGCCAAGAAGTCGGTTCTGGAAGAGATGCCCCCATATCATGGAGGAGGCGAAATGATCCGTGAAGTCCATCTTTACGAGTCGACGTGGAGGGATCCTCCGTATAGGTTTGAGGCGGGAACCACCAATATTGCGGGAGCCATTGGTTTGGGAAAGGCGGTAGACTACTTGTCGGAGATTGGGCTTCGGAACATTCAACTTCATGATCAGGACTTGACCGAGTATGCGCATGATAAGTTGGGAAAAATCAAAGGAGTCAAAATCTACGGTCCTGAGAATACGAATACAAAGGTCGGGGTGATAAGTTTCAATTTGGGAGACGTTCACGCCCACGACATGGCGACTCTGCTAGACGAAGACGGAATCGCCGTAAGGTCTGGGCATCACTGCGCACAGCCGTTGATGGATCGACTTGGTGTAACCTCTACTACCCGGGCCAGTTTCTACATCTACAATGTCAAGGACGAGATTGATCGACTAGTAGGATCCGTAGAGAGAGCAGCGGGAGTGTTCAAGGTATGAGCTCGATCTATTCCGAAATAATTCTCGACTATTATAGACATCCGAGAAACAAAGGGACACTCCCCCATCCTCAGATCCACGCCCGAGACACCAACCCGCTCTGCGGCGACATTGTCGAGATGGAACTTGAGCTAGATGAAAAAAACACGGTGAAAGATGTGAAGTTTAACGGCCAAGGCTGCGCAATAAGCCAGGCCTCAGCCTCCATGCTGACAGAATTGGTAAAAGGAAAAACAATCGATGATGCCCGCAAGATATCCAAAGAAGACGTCCTATCGTTGATAGGAGGACAGCTGACGGCTGTGAGATTGAAATGTGCCCTACTGTCTCTAAAAGTATTGAAGACAGGAGTCTACAACTACATCGGCTCAACCGATGCGACTAATGAAGAACTGTCAGGCCTCTAATTCCTTTGAACCAGTAATCCGCTAAGCGTTTGCCTCTTTGTCCTTACCTCCGCTGCTTTCCATTTTCTGCTGCTTCAGTTGCTCCTGAACCTTCTTGAAGAAATCCTGGTTCGCAACCTTCTTCGCCTCCGCATGGATCGCTTCAAGATCGACCTTCAGCACCCTTCTCAGAACCCTTCGCCTCCCAAAGACGAGCCAGGAAACTAGAACCGCAAACCCAGCGATTATCACTATCAGCAATACTAGAAGATAATTGAACGTGGCACTTTGCTGAGGTGGAGGGGTCGCGGGAGGGATGCTGACTAGAGTAGATGTGGAGCCTTGCCCCGAGTTTCCGTAACTATCCGTTGCGTTGATCTGTATTTGCCAAATACCAGCTGGATTGGTTGAGTTGACCGTGTAGCTGCCCACCCATTTGCCTCGACTCGCGTCATAGAACAATGATAATGGACTACCGATTCGGCTCGAAGAGTGATACGTTGTAGCGGTGACCGTCCCGGTCGTGAAGTTATACCCTCCAGGAGTCACGACAGATGCGTAGATCGCCACGATGCCTCCGATTGTGTAGTTGTTGTAGTTCGTGTTGGCAGACACACTTAGTATCGCCGGTGACACTGTGAAAGGCTTCAACACACTTGAGATTGGTCCCTTGTTCCCATAACCATCGTCGAAGCTGTTAACCTCGACTGTGGCGACCCAGGGACCGACATCGCTGCTCAGAGGGATTTGGAAGCTTCCATGAAACGCGGCCAAAGTCGAACTATAAGCCATTACGACATAGTGGGATGTCAATCCGTCTGCCTCAACTAGACGTAGATTCACGGAACCTACTTTGACCGAAGCACCATTTGGATACGTGGCCGAGAAACGGAAGTCCTCGGTTTGAGACGTTTGCAATAAGCTTCGGCTGATGATTAGAGAAGAAATTGTCACATTGATCGCAGTTACACTGAAGGATTGAATGTCAGGTGGGGTTTTCGCGGGAATGCCTGTGAGGGATACGTTGTAGTTCCCAACGGGAAGTGAGGCAGGTATTGACGGCCAAGTGTATGAGAGGACACCGCTGCCATCTGCTGTCTTATTTAGCGGAAAACCCGCAACGAGGCCGCTCAGGCCAGAGACTCTGATGGTTACGTTTCCGTTGGGCTGATAATTTACCGCCTTGATTGAGACAGGAGCAAGTCTCGGATAGCTGAGACCATCTGTCAGACCCACTTGAAATTGTCCGCTTGCCACACCCGTTGAACCTACTAGCGGTGGCTGGGTCTGATTGACCCATACCGCGTAAGTGCCCGTGTATGATAGGCTCGCTCCTGCACCAAATTTACCAGGATAGGCAACGCTCTCCACGAAGGACGCTGGATGCGGCGCATTGGTTTGGTTGTTGGCCTGACGGACGGTACCGCTTGGATCTTTTACATGCCACGTGAATGCATAGGGCGTGAGCGTGCTAGCGATGGACACGTTTAGAATGAGCAAAGTGTTCGCGGTGTTACTCTCCTGCAATCGAGCAACAGAGGTTGTGAGAGTGTAGGTTTCGCCTGCGGCGTGAACTGGAGGGTTGAAGATTGTGATGAATAGAAGCGCCGCTAGGAATGGAAGGAGAATGTATCTTCTCAGATCCGACAAACCTACCCTCTTTCCTCGCTTTCGCCTCGTTCTTGGTTGTCCCACATCGAAACCGTTCGGTGATTGATGTGAAGAGTAGGTTGAGTTGACTAAAGGGCCATGTAACTTGAAACTGCGAGGGCGAGTAAGAACAGACGAGGCGAAGTAATCTTGATTGGAAAAAGTCGAGGCTAGGGCTTTGGCATGCTTCATTCTACTTCGACGAAGATTTCTCCATTGGATATCTTTACTTGATGTCTACCAAGCGGTTTCTCCGCGGGCGGATTAACGGCTTCTCCGGTTAGTAGATTGAAACGTGACAAGTGTAGTGAACAGGTGACGCTGTCTCCGGTGAGAAAGCCCATCGAAAGATCGTACTCTTCATGTGTACATGTTCCATCCCATGCAGAGATAGCTCCTTCAAGATTGACAACTAGGATTCTCTTGCCTTCATGCTCTATTCCCTTCATTGTCCCGGGCGGGAGCTCTGAGAGGGAACACGCTTTGATGAGAGTTCCCAAGAGAGTCGCTACCGGTACTTGTAGTGCCTCTCGAAAAGATCGGAGGATACGCTTTCTTTCTCGGGTTCTTCTTCGAATTCCGGTAGTTGTTCTGGGCTTGGAGGGATTTGTCCGCCCCTTCCTAGCCACTTCTCTTCGATGAGGTATTGTATAGCGGCTCTTACTGTCTTCAAAGGTATCCGTTGAACAGCGGGGTGTAGGAATCCGATGATGATCATTCTCTGGGCTTCGCTCTGGGTCAAGCCACGAGACATTAGATAGAAAATCTGTTCCTCGTCCACCTGGCTTACAGATCCTGAATGAGTGGCCTTCACCTCGTTCGTCATGATCTCTAGACCCGGTATGGCGTCTGCCCTTGCTTTCTTGCTCAGGATCATTGCGTGTTCTGCAAGGTATGAGTTCGAGTTCTTCGCTCCTTCTTCGATCCGTATCATGCCCTTGAATATGGTACGTGACGTGTCTCGCAACACTCCCCGTGCGAGCACATGTCCCGTTGTGTTGGTGGATCTGTGGGTAAGATCGGTGACTGCGTCAACTCGCTGAGCCCCCGAACCGAAGACGATTTCGACGTCCTCCGCGGCTGCCCCGGGTCCGTTCATGACACTCTCTACTCTGGAGCGGGTCGTCCCACCGCCAATGTGGCCGATGGTCCAGTTCATGCGAGAATCCTTCTGGCCAACGCATCGTCTGTTGAGTGTTGAATGAACGTCACCTTCGAAGTTTTGCAGGCTAGCGAAGTTGACCTCTGCATCTTCGCCGAGATAGACTTCGGTCACCTCACTGTAGAGTGCGGATCCCTGTTGGGAGGGGTCAAGTTTTGAGTAGGCTTCCTGAAGAAAGCTCAGCTTGCTGGCTTCTTCTGCGATAATGATGTTGTGGGTGAATGCCGCTTGACGGCGGGTCTTGAGCAGGACAATATTTCGGAACGGGATTTTGATGTTGAGCCCTTTCGGGACGTATAGGAATGTGCCCGCGGTGAAGAAGGCGTTGTTGAGAGCTGCGAATTTGTCGTCGTCGGGTGGAATCGCCTTGGTAAAGTGGCTTCGAGTCAGCTCTGGGTTGTTGGCTATGGCTGAGTGGATGTTCGAGAATATGATTCCTTCTTTCTCCAGGGTCCCGTGAATTTCCGTGCGGACCATTTGAGAATCGACTTGGAGAGATAGAGTCGGCTCGTCTCTCTCCCTGACGAGATGGGCGATCTCCTGCGGTGTAGATTTGATGTGAGACGGCAGCCCAGGTTCAAACGAATCTAACGTAAGCCCGGATAGAATGTCCACATACTTCGTGTAGAGTGTGGACTTCTCCAGAGGTAGCTTGTTGAAATAGTCGAGAGCAAGGAATCTTTCTCGACTGAGCTCTTGGGGTTCAGAGAAGGATGCTGAGACTTCTTTGATCATGCCTTCCGTGGGACTAGCGAGCGATTTGCCCATGGCTGGCTACCGTTAGAATGCTGGCATGTTAGAAGGTTTGGGTTTCTTCGGTGTCTAGCCGACGGCGCCTTCCATTTCCATCTCGATTAGTCGGTTAAACTCGACCGCGTATTCCATCGGGAGTACTCTTGTGAATGGTTCCATGAATCCTGTGACTATCATGCTGAGTGCTTGGGTTTCGGTCAAGCCTCTGGACATGAGGTAGAATAACTGGTCTTCGTTGATCCGTCCAACTGTTGCTTCGTGAGTTATTGTGGCGTCGTCTTCGTTGACTTCCATGTAGGGGTAGGTTGATGTTTTTGATTGCGCGTCCATTAGTAGGGCGTCGCATCGGACACTGGATTTTACTCCGACGGCCCCCTTGGCGACGTGGACTAGTCCTCGGTATGTTGTCAATCCGCCATCTTTGCTAACGGATTTTGCTGTGATTCTGGAACTGGTGTAAGGAGCGAGGTGGACGGCTTTTGCGCCTGTATCTTGGTGGCGGTCTTTGCCTGCGAATGCTACTGAGACTATCTCGGCCTTCGCTCTTGGTCCGACAAGGTAGACGGACGGGTACTTCATTGTGAGTTTGCTGCCGACGTTTGCGTCGATCCATTCGACGCTTGCGTCTTCGTAGGCGTAGGCTCTCTTGGTGACGAGGTTGTAGACGTCGGACGACCAGTTCTGGAGAGTAGTGTAGCGGACCTTAGCTCCCTTCTTCGCGATTATCTCGACGACCGCGGAGTGGAGAGAGTCTGTGGAATAGACAGGGGCCGTACAGCCTTCGATGTACTGCACGTCTGCGTAGTCGTCTGCGATGATCAGGGTTCTCTCGAACTGTCCCATGTTTGCCGCGTTGATTCTAAAGTACGCTTGTAGTGGTAGGTCGACTTTGACGCCTGGGGGAATGTAGATGAAGCTGCCGCCGCTCCAGACAGCGCTGTTGAGCGCGGCCATCTTGTTATCTTCAGGCGGAATGATTGTTCCGAAATATTTCTTGACAATCTCCGGGTGTAACTTGAGCGCTGTATCAGTGTCGCAGAAGATTACACCCTTGTCCTCCAAATGCTTCAGGAGGCTGTGATAGACAACCTCTGATTCGTATTGAGCGCCTACTCCTGCCAGGAACTTCTTCTCGGCCTCAGGTATTCCTAGCCTGTCGAAGGTCTTCTTGATCTTCTCAGGGACATCGTCCCAGCTCTTCTCCACCTTGTCGGTGGGTTTTAGGTAATAGTAGATGTCGTTGAAGTCGATATGGGACAGGTTGCCGCCCCACGTGGGCATGGGCCGCTGGATGAAATGTTCGTAGGCTCTTAGCCTGAATTTCTTCATCCATTCAGGCTCTTTCTTCATATCAGAAATTTGTTCGACCGTCTCGCGAGAGAGTCCTCTCTCGGACTTGAAGACAGGCTTCTGAGTATCCTTGAAGTCGTATTTTGCGTAATCTAGGTCGAGGTAACTATTCTTGGCCATCGTTTCGTTCTCTCTTTATGACGTATGTTATACTGGGACCGCTCGCTATTTACAGGTTCCGTCTCAAGCCTGGCGGGTCGTTCGAGAGCCAGTAGAAGACCCCGGAATGGGTCGATTACTCTAAAGTCTTACCTTACGATGACTCGAACGCCCGCGCTCCGACATTCAAGAAGGCTGAACAAGCCCAGTAAATTCCCCTGAACAACCGGTCAAAAACATTGGATTATGCCAACGCTATAAACCATAGAAGAGACGACAATGAAATCGTATGCGTCGAGCGACCGAGTGAAATGTCCCTTCTGTGCGCGACTGGACAAGTGTTACGACCCGATCGGCCATGACCACACATGCGGCCTCTGTCATATGACATTCGATGTTGAGAAGCTAGGGCCGACAAATAATCCTCCCAGCCTGAGAATAGCCAGCCAAGTAGCGGCATGAGATTTTCGCTGAACGGGCCGGCTAATCGCCTGGATGGTACTATGAGGGATCGAAGGACGCCGTTTCTCTACTTTCGTTGTTGCTTTTTCTTGATGCGAGGAAGATAGTCAGCCTTGTAGTATTTGCACCTGTCATTCAGCGGACAATCCGAACAGTGTGGCCCGATAGGTTTGCAGACCAGTTGGCCGAATCTTACGAAGACCTCGTTAAGCGGAAGCCAATCTTTCCGGTTGGCTAACCGGGTTAACTCCTTCTCAGTATCCTCAGGTGTCTTGGTCTCAACTACTCCAATACGGTTGAAAATTCGATGCACATGAGTATCGACAGGGATCGCGGGTGTCTTGAACCCGTAAACGAAAACGCAGTTCGCAGTCTTACGTCCAACAGAAGGGAGCTCGAGAAGCTGATCCATATTCTCGGGTACTTTGCCACTGTACTTGTCGAGCAAGATCCTTGAGATCTTCTTGACAGTTCGCGCTTTCGTATTGTAGAAGCCTACGGGCTTGATGAGTCTCGCGACTGTCCGAGGATTTGCAGCAGCCAAACTCTTGACATTAGGGAAGCGGGCGAAGAGCCTAGATGAGGCGAGTGCGGTAACAGGATCCTTGGTTCGATGAGAAAGCACAGTCGCAATTAGGACCCTGAAAGGATCACCATCGGTCGATTCGCTAATCTCCTGCAAAGCTGTTGGATCATCCTTTCTAGCTCTGTCAACTGCTAGAGCGGCATCTCCGATAATCCGGTGAATTGCACCGGCTGATTGTAGATCGACCGGCGTTTTCATTTTGCCAGCTTGCGAACTGTTTCCAAGTTACCCCTATCATCGCGCCTCTCATCCTCGGGCGTTTCCAAAATCCAGGGCAGGTCCCGGATAGCCTCGTGATGTAGAATCGTCTTGAACCCCTTTGCCCCGATGTAGCCCATGCCGATGTGTTCGTGGCGGTCGAGTCCTGACCCTTGCCCGCCGCGGGAATCGTTCAAATGGACCACCTTCAGCTTGTCAAAGCCGATATCTTTGCCGAAACTCGCAAGGGTCTGACCCACGCCCTTCTCGGTGTGGAGATCCATGCCTGCGGCGTAGGCGTGGCAGGTATCGAGGCAGACGCCGAGTCGTTCTTTCTTTTTCACTCCCTCGATGATCTCTCGGATATCGGGAAAGTTTGAGCCCATGCTGTTCCTCTGCCCCGCCATATTCTCCAATAGTATCCAAGGGTCTTTCTTGACGCGCTTGACAGCCATGTTTAGAGCGTCGGTGATTCTTTGCAAGCCAACATCTCTCCCCATTCCCAAGTGGCTGCCAAGATGGCAAACTAGGTAGGGGATCCCGAGGGTCCCGCAACGATCCACTTCTGCTAAGAGTGTGGCGGTGGATTTTTCGTACAGCTCGTCCTCGGGACAGGACAAGTTGGGAAGGTAGGGCATGTGATCCACGACAGGTCCTAGGTTGGACTGGGCTAGTTTTTCCTTGAAACTCTTGACCTCTTCGGGATCTAGGTCGGCGAATTTCCAACCCCGAGGATTTCGAGTGAACACCTGGAATGCATCACAGCCTTCTTCCGTAGCCCGATCAACCGCTTGGCCTATAGAACCTGAGATGGATACGTGTACTCCAACCTTCAAACTCGGACTCTACCACCGTTTGTCGAGGCGTCTCGTGGTAGATAGCTTTGGCTCTCGAAAACTATTCTTGAAGAATCTGGGGGATGAAGTAAGAAAGTGGAGGCGTTGATAGGTTCCGCTGGTGGTTAGAATGCGGGTCTTGTGTGCCGGTTCTCGTAGAGGATCTTCCGTTCGTACACGCCCATGAACCAGTAGAGTCCAACGACGAGTACTAGCCCGAGTATGAAGACGATGTTGTTTGCGTTTGCGCCTAGTCCATTGTAGATCCATTGTCTCGTGGGTTCGCCGAATTCAAGTGTCCAGAGGAGGGTGGCTAGTAGAGCTGCGGGGAGGGCGAGCCTGAAAGTCCTTAACAGGAGAAGCTCGTTTTTCGCACTTGCCATTTTCTACATCTAGAGTGACTGTTAGACGGTCAGGGATTTCATAGCGGTTTTGCAGAAACTCGGGGCTCATCTCTCGATGGGCTCGCGCGGCCTCGGGTTGTTTTGAACATGAAGAATGTCACGTTCATTGAAATAATACATTCTCTCAGTCGGAAAAATGGATGGATTGGTGTAACATTTGGAGCGCGGGTTCGACTTCACGCGTGCAGGTATTGCTGGGACCAGTGCAAGATTCTGTCGCGTGGAGTTTGCAAACTTACATATTCCCCGCCCCTCTCGGGTCTTCCGCGTGGCCGCCGTAGCGTAGCTTGGTAGCGTACAGGCCTGAAGGGTCCCGAAGAGCGGCCCTGGCAAATGGAGCCTGCGGGGCGGGTTCGAAGCGCCTGTAGTAGACGCGAAACTCCCGCCGGCGGCCCCTCAAGAATCGACGAGGACAGGAAGCCCGCGACCCAGACCTGACTGCAAATGCCTGTTGATTTCCCGCATCTTCTGAAGAATCGCCTCTCCTCTTATCTGCGGAAATCCAAAATTCCTCCTCATCTTATCGACGACTGAGAGAAGATCGTAGGGAGTAATCGGGCCTGAAGTCTCAAATCTTGAGGTGCGACCGCTTAGAAACGACAAACGATCTACAATACTGGTTCGAGGAATGCACTCTCCCAGAGATTCGAAGATCATCATGCGAGAAATATGGGACGGATTCGAAAAGCCAATTTCTCTCCTCCAAGTGTCTATGTCGTCCGAGCGGCTGATTTGCAGAATTTGTTGATGACTGACTCCCCATCCGTTGTGAGCCACCCGCTCAGTTCTTCTTAGGAAAGAAATTCCTAACTCATTTCTCAAGAAGTTTGATAGTTGATCAATTACGTGTCCGGCATTCATCTTGAACTGAATTCGAGGATATTTGTGAGCTCCGCCTTGGTTAGCGCTGTAAAACCCAAGGAGGCCATCCGTCGCTAGAAGCTCTCTCCCAAGAAGTCTCATCAACCGGGGATCGCTACTCAGGGACTCCGGGATCGAGAGGTTTCGTTTCCTGCCATTGGGAAGCCCGAGAGTTTCGTGCTTGAAGAGTGCAACGGCTTTGCTCTGATATCTTAACGAGATCCAGGTCTGTTCAGGGTTGATGTACAATCCCGGTCGTTGGAGGTCATACGCGGCGGAGATTGTGGGCATTACGGTGCCGATCAAGTAAAGCTGATCTTCGAGCGCATGTCCCGTTACCTCATACAGATAAGAACCGTGGGGTCCTCCTCTCTTGATGGAGAGCCCGCCATCTCCGATATGGATTCCAGTTTCAGCTGCCACATCTGGAGACATATGGAACTCAGAGGATAGGGACATCGCAGAATCTGTTCTCTTTGCCCTTTGAAGGTTCATAGACGTAAACGAAAGTGTTTGTTGATTTGGAAAGCATTACAGCCGGGACCGTCGTCAAAGGCTTTAACCGGGCTAGAATATCGGGTTCGGACCGAGTGGGCCGGTAGTTCAGCCTGGTATGCTGACGAACGTTGTCAGGCCGAAGAACGTCCGGTTTGCAAACCAGGAAATTGGTCTAGAGACCGGAAGGTCGCGGGTTCAAATCCCGCCCGGTCCACCAAAAATCTCTAGCGCCGTCAGACCCCATGCGTCTATGCTACGCGATGCCCTTCTTGAAACACGGCCGCAACCAACCTTAGCGCACTCATGTTTTCCAAGGGGTTCGCGTCGAGCAAGACTAGGTCCGCCATTTTTCCCTTCTCGATCGTACCGCGTTCAGCCTCGCCGATCAGACTTGCTGCGCTAGAGGTTCCGGCTCTGAGAGCATCCTGTGGCTCCATCCCGCACTCAACCATCAGCTCCGCCTCCCGCGCAATGCGACCATGACGCGTGGCTCCACCACCTGCATCAGTTCCTAGCGCTATCTTCACCCCGGCCTTGATGGCCGCTCTGACTGCCGCACGCGATCCCTGTCGCAGATCTTCGGCCCGCTTCCTACGGGCTTCAGGCCAGTCAACTGCTTTGGAGTAGTAGAGCATAGCGTCCCAGACTGACATAGTCGGAACCAGGTACGTATTGTTCTTGGCCATCGCTTCAAGGTCGTCCGATTCGAGAAACATCCCATGCTCGAGCGAATCAACACCCGCACGGGCGGCTATGCGACAGCTGGTCGGATCGTTCGCATGACACGCGATCTTGAACCCTGCTTTGTGAGCTTCTTCAACGGCTACAGCTAGGAGCTTTTTGTCGAATGGAATGTCTGGCGCATCTTGTGGTCGGACTCCTTCATTCCAGCCTGCTAGTGCCACCTTGATGAGGTCCGCTCCAGCCTCAATCTCCGTCCTAATCGCGTCTCGTAGCTCGCTAGTTTCCTCGAAAAGTCTCGCGAAGAGTACGTAGGTGCCGCGATGGGCGATCCAGGCTCCCGCAGCCCGAATGTTAGGAGCACGAATCTCTCCTGCTCGTGCTGCGCGTGCGAGCTTTATGCTGACCCCATGAGGGGCACCAACATCTCGGGCAGTTGTGACGCCGCTTCGTAAGCTGGTCTCGGCAAGTTCGATCGCACGCATGGAGATTTCTGGTAGAGGATCGGTAAATCGAGCGATCCACTCGGGCCCACCTGGACTGCTGTAGTGAACGTGACAATCCATTATTCCAGGAATCAATGTCCGGGCCCTTCCATCAACAACTCGGACCCTGGCTCGGTTACCCTGCCAATCAGACGCTGCCCCGATCCACTTGATCCGGCCATCTTGAACCTCTACGGACATCTTGGACTGGTCTGGTGAGCCTGTGCCGTCCCAGAGCTGAACATCGTCAATTAGAAGATTCAATTTTCGACTTCACTACTTCTTTTCTCATTCAAGCTTTGAATATTGCACGCGAGTAGGAGTCTGAATATATCTGCTTAGGAAGCGCGGGATGAGCATGCAGGAACGGGCTGGAATTGTCTATCTCACAGCTGATGAGATGCGCAAGCTAGACGCCCTTACAATTCAAGAGCCGAGAGTAAACGTCCTCTCGTTGATGGAAAATGCAGGCAGAGCCGCAGCCATCTTAGCCAGGCAGATGATGCTAGGGACAACAATAGGAAAGAGCGTCGCCTTCCTCATCGGAGGAGGCAACAACGGCGGGGATGGGATGGTTGCTGCGAGACATTTGGCTAACTGGGGCGCCGAAGTCGACGTGATGGTCGGCACAACCAGAGACAGAATGAAAGGCGTACCCCTTGGACAATTGCAAATTCTCGAAAAAATGGAAATCCCCATCGTGTCAACTGGATACGATCTGAGGGATTATGACCTGCTTATCGATGCGCTTATCGGTTATGGGCTTGAGGGCAATCCTCGGGACAAGATAGCGAAAATTATCGAGGACGCTAACGCGAGCGGTCGCCCCATATTGGCGTTGGACCTTCCGTCCGGAATGAACGCGACAACCGGTGAAGTCTATGATCCCTGTATGAGGGCAACCGCAACCCTCACGTTAGCGTTACCAAAGACCTGCTTCCTTCCATTTGACGCCTCACCATATGTGGGTGACCTGTATCTCGCTGACATCTCGATACCTCGAAATGTCTACAAGAGGTTCGGACAGAAGAGCGTCATTTTTCATAAGGACACTCTGTTGAAGATTCCTCTCCCTCCAACGGAGTAGGAGTCGCTGACTATTTTGAAGTTCGGGTCTTAGGCCGGGACCCGAATAGCTATTGAGACAGTGCGTCGATTACTTGTTGCGTATGGGCGTCAGCCTTGACCGGATCGAATACTTTCTCGACGATCCCCTTTTCATCGATGATGAACGTAACCCGCCGGGCCATGTTAGATTTCTCGTTCAGAACGCCATAAGCCTTCGTGATGGTCTTGTCCGAATCCGCGACCAACTGGAACGGAAGGTTGAACTTTTGCGTGAAGTGTTGGTGGGATACGACGTTGTCAACGCTCACACCCAAGACTTCAGCGCCTAGCTCGCGAATTTTCTCGTATTGATCCCGGAGACCACATGCCTCTATGGTACAGCCGGGAGTGTCGTCTTTCGGATAGAAGTAGAGAACTACCTTCTTCCCTTCGTAATCATTGAGCTTCACAACATCGCCCGTAGTCAAGAGAGATGTGAACTCAGGAGCGCGCATTCCTGCTTGGATATTCGTGGTTGCTTGCATGATTTTGTCAAGGAATCGTCGTCTCTTTTATGAACATCGTTCAGTGTTAAGAGAGAACTGTCTGATTCTCCCTGCTCTCCAAGCCTTCTACATGCCGGGCCCTAGGTGTTACATGTGTCGAAGAGATCCGATTAGAGAACGAGATAGATACTGGATTCTCATTGAGAGAGTTCTTCGAAAAGTCCGTTGAACTCTCAACACTTTTTCAAGGGCTACACAATCACGTCGATCCGGAAAAATCGCCTTCAACAGCCTATAGCGGTTCTATCGGGAAGAGAGCTCGTTCAATCCACTGAGGGCGTCCAAAGGAGCATTTGATGATTTTGCGGTTAACATAAAACACTAGTTTAAAATACATAGCACCTCGAAAACAGGTTGTTTTAGGGAAGAACCGGTCGGAAGAGAGACCTAATCCTAACTAAAGCAAGTGTGTTTGAGGTATAGATGAATGGCAAGAATAGTACTCACAGCTGACGCAACCCAGATGAGCGAATACTGGGGAATACCATTGCTCCCCTTCTTCAGCTGTGCACCCGCTGAAAAAGTTCCCCGAATCGTATTCGACTTTCTTTCTCCTCAGGTCAAACACGAGAATGGAGTCGCACGAATGGCGCCCTACGGGCTCCGGAAGCTAGAAGCGTCAATCCTTCGAACTTACAAGCCGGAGGAAGTCGTTATCGCCCATCCTGACCACATTTCAAAGTTCGTCAACGAAGACACCCGGATAATCGGAATATCCACGATGGACCCGTTGGGTCTTGGACCGGTCAGCATGATGTTCACGGACGGTGGCCAACTGACGGCTTATACGAAGAAGAAATTCCTTGAGCTCGTCTACAGCATCAACCAGGCGAGGAAGAGATTCCCCAAGGCCAAGCTGGTGCTTGGCGGGTCAGGTGCCTGGCAGATGGAGACTAAGGACGAGGTGACACGGGGTCTTGGAGTAAACCATACTGTGATCGGAGAGTGCGACCATGTCATACAGGACATCTACAACGACATAGAATTCAACGGTGCACCAGAATTCATCCACGTTCCCCGTGGACCTAAGCTCGAGCAGATCCCGGACATCGTCGGAGCATCAACTCACGGGCTTGTTGAGGTCATGCGAGGCTGTGGCCGCAACTGCCAGTTCTGCGAGCCGAACTTGCGCGTGGCAAAGTACTATCCGACTGACAAGATCGAGCGGGAGATTGCGGTTAACAGGAAGATTGGAAACCCTAATGTCTGGGTTCACAGCGAGGACATTTTCCTCTACAAGCTTGAAGACAAGAACGGGTTCATGCCCAACCACGAGGCCGTCGTTGACCTCTTCAAGACTGTGATGACCCAGGGCGGCATTACTTATGCGAACCCGACCCATGGAACAACGGCCCCGGCAGCGGCTGATCCAGAACTCATCAAGGAAATTTCTGAGACGGTCCGTGCGAAGGATGACAAGTACATCGGTATACAGTCAGGACTCGAGACGGGTTCTACTGAGCTGATTCGCAAGTACATGCCCTTGAAGGTGAAACCTTTCAGCCCGAGCGAATGGCAGGAGGTCATCTACAACGGCACGCGAATCTTCAACGAGAACTACTGGTTCCCAGCCTACACGATCATCGTTGGATTACCCGGAGAGACAACTGACGACGCGATCGAGACAGTCAGACTGATCGATAAGATGGAACATGGACTCAGAAAAGAGATCGGAAACAGGGCTCACTTCACGGTCACGCCTCTCAGCTTCGTCCCGCTAGGCGTTCTGAAGAACAAGGGCTTCTTCAACATCGACGAAGCAATAGATGAGGCGAGGTTCTGGGTCATCTACAGAAGCTGGAGACATACAGTTCTAGAGCTTCACAACATGCCGCCAACGCTCATGAAGCTGAACCCGGCCTTCAAAGCCATCTTCACGACCCTGTGCTGGTTCGGCTCGAAAAAGATCCTGGATAGCATCAAAGCTTGGGGACGATCCCTGGGCTACGATGCTGACAAGAGCCTTCGACTAAACTAGGACGAAGCCCTGTCCCTCTCTAGAGTCCATGCTTTTCCAACGGTTCAGCCAGCAAAGCCCGGAATCGTTTGTGCCGGGCCTTTTTTCGAAAGTTGTTTCTGATTAAGCGCAGGGTTTCACCGCAGAGCCTCATCGCTGATTGATAGACCTCAGCGGTCTGTTTGGTTCCTCTTATTCCAAGAGCAACGGGATAGTCCATTGCGAGATGTCTCGGTCTCTTCTTAGCTTTCAGGACATGATGCCACAGATAGTTCTCGCTGACAATTGAGATCTCATTCAAAGTGATGATCGCTCTTTCAACGTACTGGCCAATGACACGTGCAGCGTGTCTGGTATTGTACTCGTCCTGATCGACCCAACCATTCCTTAGTTTTCCGGAATATTCGATAATGTTGTGGTACGCGTCCCAGAGAGATTTCTCCAGGATTTGTCGCGAAGGCTCCGCTAGTCTCCAGCGACCTAGAATCCGCTTCAGAATTTTCTTGGGGTCATGGAACACTCTGGTTGCTTTGGCGCTCCCGCGGGCCCAGAAGAAAGCTTCGGGATCGCTGAACTCTCTCTCCAACTCTGCAACCCGGAGAAACCCCACACCAACATAGATGTCTCCATCGAAGTAGGAGAACTCGGACGGTTTTTTTCCACCACTCGTTATAGCGGACAGGTCAATGTCGCTAAAAGGTCCCGGCTCTCTTCTCGCGACGCTTCCGTGAACCAGCAAGCCAACCAAGTTGGGATATTCTCTCTTCACGAGAGCAACCGCGCGACGTGTTGTCTCGCCATAATGCCGGTTCAGCTCATTCCTGGTGAGTCGTTTTAGCCGAGGCAAAGAGGGTTGGCCGACGTTCAATTCTCCATACACAGGACACTTTTTGAAACCAAAGAACCCTGTTTAGAAGAGCCTCGAATCATTACATGCTCACTTACGAGTCTACCGGGGCTTTATTCGGGATCACTACGCTCTCCTTCTCTTGACAACTCTTCCTTTCCGTAGGGTGCCGAGTACCCGCTGGACCGCGTTCCTGGGCCTCGGGCAGCTTTCGCCCGATTGTTCGCTCAAAGCACCCTCCCCCTAATGACCTCCCGTGCCAATGGTAGGAGCCCGCTTCTACCACCGTACCCTGTATCTCCCAACAATAGCCAAAACATTTCATCCGGTCTATCAATGGGACGAAAGAACTCCGACTTTACCTTAGCTCCTCTATCGGTGAATAACCCGACCATGTCAATCCACCCCTTCGATAGAGAACTGGCAACCATCGCGAATCGTGTGCAGATTCTACAATCGTTATCGTAGAGAAGAATAGGACGACCAACGATCATTTCGACTGGCAACTAAACCAGGTGCTCTATGGCCCTAACATGGCGCGGTTACCGTGTAAACTTTCTTTTCTCAACGATACGTTCCGACATGTGCCTGCCAGTATTAGCCGTTTGCCAGAACTAGAGCAAGAAGATTGTTCAGACTGCAAACTGGGTCGTCGGCGGGTCGAAGGATATCAGTCTAGGAATCCGTGTTGATTCAAGGACGGGAACGTGCATTGAGCACCCTTTCTGGAGCCGTGCCCATTTCGTTGGGATTTCTGCGCTTCAAGGGTCTGGGGTGACGCTCCATCGGTTGCCAGTCCTGTCGGAACATTCCTGAGCTGAATCGTACGGCTATGGAGGTTCGTTTTCGCATGTTTTCTCTACTATACCCATACGTGGGGTTTGGGATATTGACTGGGGAGAAGGTTATCCAGTCAACGAAACCGGGACAGCTAGCTGTTGTCTTCGGTCTCAGGTAGGATGCGGCTAATTCTGTCGAAGAGTTCGTAGCCCGCAGCTATCGAAGATTGTGCCTCAAGCTCGTTCGTAGGTTGGCTCCATACAAGAATCTCCGCAGAAGCGAGCCGAACTACTAGTTGGAAGCGTCCGTCCTCGGTGATCCAGTAGAGCGATTGGCCTGATTCGTTGGTCGAGTATCCTAGCCATCGGAAATTTTTGAACCAACGACCCTTCAGTTTCGAAGTGAGGACATTAGAGTCGATTCCTGGAGGAAGCTGACCGCGAATGACAGGCTCTCCCTCGTCGAGGTGGCGTGTCGTCTTTCTGGAGTGGTGTAGGACCTTGTATCCATCGTCCGTCTTCAAGACGAGATTGTCGTCCTCGAGGCGTTTGAGGATGCGCGTTAGTTTTTCTTGGTGTAGTCCTAGCCTTCTCTTCATTCCTTGGAAACTGTAGGTCGCGTCGTTCTCGGATGATAGCATGTTCATTACTAGTGTCTGATCGTCTAGTGGTCTTGCGTCGAAGGATTGGCCGAGTTCTGGAGAAGGCAATAGTTTCTAAGTTGGCCTGTTCCGGCGGCCCTTATTTATTGACGATGTTACTGTTCGTGGTTTAGTGGAAACGGGCTCGGCCCTGAGCTAGGATAGAATCGACGTTTGCTTTCCAAGCGTCAAACTGGGCCGGGTCTTTCGGATAGTTCTGGTAGAGCTCGTTGAGCGCTCGCATCCTGGCCATCGTGAACACGAGTCCGCTGAACGCCTTGTACGATCCCAAGCCTCTGAACAGTTTGACTATTTTCTTGGCGGTGGAGAGGTGGGGCATTTCTCCCAGCGATATTTCTGTAGCTTCATCTGATGATAGGAAGTGTCTCATACCGTAGTTGATCTGGTCATTGTTGAGTGTCTGCAGGTACATTCGAAATACTTCCAGCCCGGCCGTCTTGTTGCCGTAGTGGTTGACGAAGTCTATGTTGTACTGCCAGAGTTGTTTCTCGCTGAAGTCGTTCGCCTCTATTGCTCGGACTGCGGCTTCTCCGGCCATGATCCCGCCTATTAGTCCGGGACCGATGCCGCCGGCGCTGATCGGGTTGGGGAACCATGCTGCGTCTCCGCAGATCATGTAGCCGTTGGCGACGAGGCAATCGTTCTGGTGTCGAACAGATACCTGCCAGGAGCCTGTTAGGTTGCTGTCATCGCTCAGTGGTTGAATATCCTTGAATCGGTCATCTGCTGCCAACCAATCCTTCAGGAGCGCGCTGAGCGGCTTGGGGCTTCTTTTCTGCTGGATCCCGAGGCCGATGTTGACTTTGTCTTCGGACTTCGGAAAGAGCCAGAGATAACCCCCAGGCGCTTTTTCCGCATCGAGGTAGATGTCGCAGTGGAAAGGTTCCACCTCAATTCCGTCTCGAAGTTTCGCGTTCAGACGCGCTGTCGGCTCTACATCGTCCTTGTTGATCTCTTTCTCGATATGACTTGGAATCGGAAGATTACGACGAAGCTTAGTAGACATTCCCGAGGTATCTATGATCAGTTTGGATCGGATCTCGAACGGCTGGTTCACCCCTGGTCCAACTGTTTGACCATGCAATCCGACGATTGTTCCGTTTTCCTCGATTAGATCGGTTGCCTGGACGCTTCCGCGAAATTCGACGCCCGCTTTCAGAGCATCGTCGAGAAGGCGTTTCGCAAACTTTGGCCGGTCGAGAACGTATCCCGGGCCTTCGAATGGGACCCTGACTTTCATGTCGGGGGAGTAGACGTAGACTGCGGTTACCCTGTTCTCCATCTCAGGCTTGCCGTAGGTTGTCCCGATGTGGTCGTGAATGTACTTGATATGATGCTCGCCGACTGCGTCACCGCAGACCCAGCCTAGAACTGTTTTCTTTCCCGCTTCTGTGGGCGGGTTTCGGTCCATGAGGAGAACGCTTACGTTGCCTTTGCCCTTCAGGGCTACGGTGCCGGCTGTCATGCAGCCCGCTATACCGGCTCCAACAACTACTACGTCCCAGTTTTCGGCCAAATTCATCACGGTATTAGGAGTCTATCGTGGACTCTCGAACACGCTTTAGCCTTTTGCCTCTCAACTCAATAAACTCGGGGAATTAGCCTTATATCACCTCCGGCGAGCCGATTTTTTCAAACCGGAGAGATAGCCCGTAATGACATCGAACCCGAGCATCGATGCGAAAAAGCCGCCTTTCATCGGGTTGTGGCTTAAGGCGATGCGGGTCCCATTTCTACAGGCCACGTTCGTCCCGATCATCCTTGGGACTGTCATTGCCTGGGAAACAGTCCGGGCTTTCAACTGGGGCACTTTCCTGCTCACATTACTCGGTGCGAGTTTGATCCAGATTGCAAGTAATATGTTCAATGACTATTTTGATTTCAAGAGCGGAAATGATCTCCAGGTTCGACACCAGAACCCGTTCGCCGGTGGCGGAAGAATACTGACAGCGGGCTTGATTCGGCCATCAACCCACTTGATCGTATCGACATCCTGTCTGATCCTCGGATCCCTCATAGGATTCTACCTGATCTTCGCCCTCGGACTCTACCAATTATTCTGGTTCGGATTGATCGGTGTCATATCCACCTACTTCTATGTCGGTCCTCCCTTCAAACTGGCGTATCGAGGGGTTGGAGAATTTCTCGTTGGACTCAATTTCGGGCCCGTAATGACTGTGGGCGCCTTCTACGTCCAAACTGGAAGCCTCGCAGGTGCGACCGTGCCTTTGCTCGCATCAATTCCTGTCGGATTGCTCATTGCGGCGGTTTTGTGGATCAACGAGTTCCCTGACATGGACGCGGACAAGGCGGTTGGAAAGAAGACTCTGGTCTTGAGGCTAGGCTACATGAGGTCTGTCGCAGTCTACGTAGGACTATTAGCGACATCATACTTCCTAATTCTCCTCTATGCAGTTCTGAAGGTGTTTGTCTCTGTCCCAATCACAAGTTTTGCGACGCTCATTGCGTTGTTCAGTCTGCCGTTTGCTTTAAAGGCGGTCAGGATACTACGAGCTAATTACAAAGATCCGCACGCGATAATACCCGCTAACGCGAACACGATATTTCTGCATCTGACGTTTGGTCTCTTGGCGATTGTCGGGTTTGTAATCGGGGGAC